>WQXJ01000006.1 GCA_009784895.1 Micrococcales bacterium
ACCGAACTGGCGTCAAGCTCGCCATCGGCGCCGGAGGCGAAGTAGTGTGGTGAGTCCGGGGTCAACACGCAGGCAACCGTACCAGGGGAGAAAATGACATCTGACGATCCGATTGAGCGGATCTTGTCCCGCGCCGGGACTGCCATTCAGCCCGAAACCCCGAACCAAGACAGCCGCTGGGATCAGTTGGAGCTTGAGGAAAGGTCGGCCCTAAGGCGAGTTGGCGGGCTTTCGACCGAACTAGTGGACGTCTCAGAGGTCGAATACCGTCAGCTTCGCCTTGAGCGCGTGGTCCTAATTGGCCTGTTCGGGGGCGGGGTAACCCAGCTAGAAGCTGAGGTTTCGCTGCGCGAGCTGGCCGCCTTGGCCGAGACCGCCGGCTCGCAGATCCTCGACGGTATCCTGCAGCGCCGCCAGGCACCGGATCCGGCCACTTTCTTAGGATCTGGCAAGGCCCAAGAGGTTGCCGCCCTGGTGGCGGAGCTGGGCGCGGACACGGTGGTGGCCGATGCCGAGCTTGCCCCATCCCAGCGCCGTGCCCTCGAAGATGTCCTCAAGGTCAAAGTGGTTGACCGCACAGCCGTGATTCTGGACATTTTCGCTGCTCACGCCAAGTCCAAAGAGGGCAAAATGCAGGTCGAATTGGCGCAGCTCGAATACCTCTTGCCGCGATTGCGCGGCTGGGGCGAGTCGATGTCAAGGCAGGCTGGCGGCCGCGTGGCTGCGGGAGCCGGCATCGGCAGCAGGGGCCCAGGCGAGACCAAGATCGAACTTGACCGTCGCCGCATTCGCACCCGCATGGCCAAGCTGCGCCGTGACCTGGCCCAAACGGCGCCAGCCCGCCGGACCCGCCGAGCCAAGCGGCGCCGGGCCAATGTGCCGGCTGTGGCCATAGTCGGCTACACCAACGCCGGCAAATCCTCGCTGCTCAACGCTCTGACTGGGGCCGGGGTGATGGTCGACAACACCCTTTTCGCCACACTCGACCCGACGGTTCGCCAAACCCACACCGCCGACGGCCGCGTCTACACCCTGGCCGATACAGTCGGCTTTGTCCGAAATCTGCCGCATGAGCTGGTCGAAGCCTTCCGCTCTACCCTAGAAGAAGCGGTCGAGGCCGATGTCTGGTTGCATGTGGTTGACGCCGCCCATCCCGACCCGGAAGGGCAGATCACGGCGGTCAGGACGGTTTTGCGTGATCTCAAGGCGGCCGATGCCGTGGGGCAGGGTCCAGGGGGAAGCTCCGGCAACGGTTTGGGTGAGGGTTTGGCTGGTGCGGTCCAAGCGGTCGAAATCCTGGCACTAAACAAGGCGGACCTGGCTCCAAGCGAAGTGGTGGCCGGACTTTTGGCCTCCCACCGAGGCGCCGTGGCGATCAGCGCCAACAGCGGTGATGGTCTCGACCAACTGCGCCAGATGCTGGATGAGTCTCTACCCAGACCGCAAATCCTGGTCGAAACGGTGGTGCCCTACCTCCGTGGCGATTTGGTCAGCCGAGCGCATGAGGAAGGCGAAGTCATAAGCCAGGACCATCAGGCCGATGGCACGCATTTGACGGCGCGAGTCGGCCCGGCCTTGGCAGCCGAACTGGAGCGGGCCGCCTCTTCCTGACCGGCGGCTTGGCAGCGGTCAGAGGCTGCGGATCAAGGCCACCACCCGGCCCAGGATCTGGGCGTGGCGGCCAGGAATGGGCTCGTAGGCCGGGTTTCGCGGCAGGAGCTGAACCTTGCCGCTGGCGGATTGCCACACCTTGACGGTGGCCTCGTCCTCGACCAAGGCGGCCACGATCTGGCCGTTTTCTGCTGTGACCTGGTGGCGTACCACGACATAGTCACCGTCATTGATGCCGGCCTCAATCATCGAATCGCCGCGCACCTTGAGCATAAAGATCTCGCCGTCGCCAACAATCTCGCGCGGCAGCGGGTAAAGGCCTTCGACCAGGTGTTCGGCCAGAATGGGGGTGCCGGTGGCGATCCGCCCGACTAACGGGACAAAGCGGGGCTTGGCTTGATTCTCCTCTTCGAGATGGCGCAGGTTAGGTGGCACGTCGGCGTTGGTGTCGACCAGCTCGATGGCCCTAGGCAGGAGGGGATCGCGGCGCAAACAGCCCATTCGTTCCAGGGTGAGCAGGTGGTGTTTCACGCTTGAGGCACTGACTAGGTTGACTGAGTCGGCGATTTCCCGCATCGACGGGGCATAGCCGCGTCGCTTAATTGACTCCGCGATGCAATCCATGATGGCCTGCTGGCGTTCGGTCAGAACTTCTGGTGGCCGGCCCCTGGGACTTCTCTTTGGTCGGCTGACTTCCTCGCTCATTGGCAGTGTTTCTCCTGGTCCTAGCCATGTCCGTGGTCGGGTGTTGACTAGTAAGCATAGTCAAAGTGACAGGCAATTGCAAACATTTGTACTAAGAATCAAGGGAGATGATCATGAGTTCTTTGGCACTGGGGGCACAGGTAGCACCGTCCTGGCGGCCGGGCTCTAGCCGGGGTCCAGCCAGGCCGCGCCAGCGGCGAGCTCCGGACCGGCTGACCCGGCGCGGGCGGGCGGTGGTTGCGGCGCTGCTGGGGTTGGTTTTGGCCGGGTCCTACGCCGCTGGGACTATGCGGACTGGCGGCCAGGTCTACGTACCGTCTGAATCGGTGGTTGTCCACCAAGGCGACACGCTTTGGTCGCTGGCGGCGGAACGGACGGCGCCGGGCCAAGATGTGCGGCAAACGATCCAGCTAATTCAGCGGCTCAACCAGCTTGCCGGTCCGGGCTTGATGGCAGGGGATCGGCTCTGGCTGCCGCGCCTGGGGCAGTAGAAGCCTGCGCTGCCTTGGCCGCGTTCAAACGAAAACCCGACACGCCCACAAGATATAGTGGTGGCTTCTCCCAATTGCACCCACATGTGGTTAGACTGCCATTCGTGCATTGCCCGTTTTGCCGACACGAAGACTCCCGTGTAGTCGACTCACGCACTAGTGAGGACGGCACCAGCACGCGGCGGCGGCGCGAATGCCAAAAGTGTCAGGCTCGCTTCACCACGGTTGAGTCGGTGGCGCTGGCGGTGATAAAGCGCTCGGGCGCTTCGGAGCCGTTCTCGCGCGACAAGGTGGCTGCCGGTGTGCGCCGGGCCTGCCAGGGTAGGCCGGTTTCGGATGACGACGTAGCCGTGCTGTCCCACCAAGTGGAAGCCAAGATTCGCTCTACCGGGCAGGCGGCCGTGGACTCACAGGACGTGGGCCTGGAGATCCTTGGCCCGCTGCGGGCCTTGGATGAGGTCGCCTACCTGCGCTTCGCCTCGGTATACCGGTCGTTTGACTCGATCGACGATTTCGACAAAGAGATCCTGGCCCTGCGAGCCCAGGAGAATCATCCATCAACCCTCAACCGCCAGGAGACCTTCGACCGATGACCGAGCAAACCAAGAAGACCACCGGCCTGACCATTTCCCGGGTCTTCACGACCGAGGGTGTCCATCCCTATGACGAGGTCACCTGGGAGGCCCGGGATGTGGTCCAGACAAACTGGAAAACCGGTGAAACTGTCTTCGCCCAGCACGGCGTAGAGTTCCCCGACTTCTGGTCCGTCAATGCCTCGACCATCGTTGCCACAAAGTATTTTCGCGGCGCTTTGGGTACCGCGGAGAGGGAAAGCTCGCTGCGCCAACTAGTTGACAGGGTGGTTGGCGCCTACCGCCGGGCTGGCCTGGAGGCCGGCTACTTCGCCACCGAGGCAGATTCAATGGTCTTTGCAGAAGAGCTGACCTGGCTGCTAATCCACCAACATTTTTCTTTCAATTCGCCTGTCTGGTTCAACGTTGGCACCAATTCGTCTCAACAGGTCTCTGCCTGCTTCATCTTGTCGGTTGACGATTCAATGGAATCGATCCTGAACTGGTACAGCGAAGAGGGCATGATCTTCAAAGGCGGCTCCGGCTCCGGGGTTAACCTTTCGCGCATTCGCTCGGCCAAAGAATTGTTGCGGTCTTCCGGTGGTACTGCCTCCGGTCCGGTCAGTTTCATGCGCGGGGCGGACGCCTCGGCTGGGACCATCAAATCCGGCGGCGCCACTAGGCGGGCGGCCAAAATGGTGGTGCTGGACATTGACCACCCGGACATCGAAGAATTCATCGACACCAAAGCCCGCGAGGAGCACAAGATCCGGGCCCTGCGAGACGCCGGTTTCGATATGGATCTAGACGGGCGTGACATCAGCTCGGTCCAGTATCAAAACGCCAACAACTCGGTCAGGGTTTCTGACGCCTTCATGAAGGCAGTTGATGAGGGCGCCGGTTTTGGATTGCGGGCTCGCCTCAGCGGCGAGGTGATCGAAGAGCTCGACGCCCGGTCCCTATTTAGAACCGTGGCCCAAGCGGCATGGGAATGTGCCGATCCAGGCATCCAATATGACGACACCATCAACGCCTGGCACACCTCACCGGAGACCGGACGCATCACGGCCTCCAACCCTTGTTCTGAATACATGCACCTGGACAACTCCAGCTGCAACTTGGCCTCGCTCAACCTGCTGTCGTTCCTCAAGCAGGACGGCACCTTCGACCATGTCCGTTTTGAGCGCGCGGTCGAATTGGTCATAACGGCAATGGACATTTCGATTGGCTTCGCAGATTTCCCAACCGAATCAATCGCCAAAACCACCAGGGCGTTCAGGCAACTTGGCATTGGCTATGCCAACCTTGGTGCTTTGCTGATGGCCTGCGGCCTGGCCTACGACTCAGACGCCGGGCGCTCGCTGGCCGGCGCCGTCACCTCGCTGATGACGGCAACGGCCTACCGTCGCTCGGCCCAATTGGCTACCGCGGTTGGGCCGTATGAGGGCTACGCCCGCAATGCCGAGGCCCACCAGAAGGTGATGCGCAAACACCACGCCGCCAACGACCAGCTCATCACCAAATCGGCGCTTGACGGTGACGTTCACCGGGCCGCTTCCCACGCCTGGGAGGACGTCCTCGAACTGGGCAAACACCACGGCTGGCGCAATGCCCAAGCCTCCGTCTTGGCGCCCACTGGCACCATCGGTTTCATGATGGACTGTGACACCACCGGTGTTGAACCGGACTTCTCACTGGTCAAATACAAGAAGATGGTGGGCGGCGCCTCCATGCAGATCGTCAACCAGACGGTGCCCATGGCCCTGGCCCGCCTGGGCTACGACCAAGAGGTGATCGAGGCCATCGTTGAACACATCGTTGAACACGGTCACGTAGTCGACGCCCCTGGTCTTAGGTCGGAACACTACGACGTCTTTGATTGTGCGGTTGGCAAAAGAGCAATCCAACCAATGGGCCATTTGCGCATGATGGCGGCGGCCCAGCCGTTCTTGTCCGGCGCTATCTCTAAGACGGTAAACATGCCGGAGACCGCCACCGTCGAGGACATTGAGGATGTCTACTTTGAAGGCTGGCGCATGGGTCTAAAAGCGTTGGCCATCTACCGCGACAACTGCAAGGTCTCCCAGCCTTTGTCTGACGCCAAGGCCGTCGCGGGTAAAGCGGCCGAGCCGCCGGTCCCGGCACCAGCTCGCCGGCGCCTGCCCAAGCGGCGCTATTCGATCACCACCTCGTTTTCAGTTGGCGGCGCCCAGGGCTATATCACGGCCGGTTGCTTTGACCAGGAACATGCGGACCTGGGCGAAGTCTTCTTGAAGCTGGGCAAGCAGGGCTCAACCCTGGCCGGCGTCATGGACGCGTTTTCGATCGCGGTTTCAATTGGCCTGCAATACGGCGTGCCACTAGACACTTTTGTCCAGAAGTTCACTAACCAGCGCTTCGAACCGGCTGGTTTGACCGACGACCCAGATGTACGCATGGCCCAATCGGTTATGGACTACATTTTCCGCCGTTTGGCCCTCGACCACTTGCCCTTTGAAACTCGCGCCGCCATGGGCATCTACACGGCGACTGAACGTGAGCGGCAGTTGGAAACCGGCAGCTATGACGACCTAATCGACCAAGGTTCGGTTAGCCAGGACGTCACCATCGAAACGCCTCCGGCCGCCCAAACCGGGCGAAAAGCCATAGAGCAGGTTCATTCGACTGCCGAGCTATTTGAAGCCATGCAGGGACGAGCCAATGACGCGCCCATCTGCATGACCTGCGGCACCAAGATGAGGCCGGCCGGTTCCTGTCACGTCTGCGAAGGCTGCGGCGCCACCTCCGGTTGTTCCTAGCTCAGCACGCGCAGCCGGATCGTTTCCGGCCGCTGGGCCAGAGTCTCTAGCACGGCCGGCTCGAGAGCCGAACCGACATCGGTCAGCACGTAACCCACCTCGCCCCGCGTACCAAGTACTTGGCCAACTATGTTGACCCGATACTCGGCCATGGCCTGGTTGATCGAGGCCAGCACGCCGGGGATGTTTTGGTGGGTGTGCGCCAGCCGGCTGACCCCTTCGCCGGAACGGTCCAGGGTCAGATTCGGCAGGTTGACGCTCATGCCGGTCGAACCGTGGGTCAGAAAATCACGCAACTTGCCACTGACAAAACGGCCAATTGAGATCTGAGCCTCGACGGTCGAACCGCCAACGTGCGGCGTCAAGATGACATTGGGCAGGCCACGAAGCTCACTGGCAAACGGGTCGCCGGCGGCCTTTGGCTCTTCGGGGAAAACATCGATCGCAGCCCCGGCCAGATGCCCTTCGTCTATCGCGTCGCGCAGGGCTCGCAGGTTGACCACGTGCCCGCGGGCCAGGTTGATAAAGACCGAACCCTCACGCATGGCCGCAAATTGGGAAGCGCCGAACAAATTGGTGTTGGCCGGCCGGCCGTCAACGTGAACCGAGACAACATTGGCCACTTCAAGCAGTTCTTCAAGCGAATCGAGTCGCAGGGCGTTGCCCAGCGACAGCTTCTCGTCGATGTCGAAAAAGACAACGGCCATACCAAGAGACTCGGCCAGGACTGAAAGCTGGGAGCCAATCGAGCCGTAGCCGACTATGCCAAGCGTCCGGCCGCGCACCTCATGCGAGCCGGTGGCAGACTTACGCCAAACGCCATTGTGCAACGAACGGTCACGCTCGGTCATGCGGCGGGTCAGGGCAATGATCTCCGCCACCGCAAGTTCCACCACCGAGCGAGTATTGGAATACGGTGCGTTGAAAACCGCCACGCCTCGCTCTGAGGCAGCCTGCAGCGCGATCTGGTTGGTGCCAATGCAATAGGCGCCAATGGCCAGCAGCTGCGGGCAGGCTGCCAGCACTTTTTTGGTGACGGACGTCTTCGACCGGATGCCCAACAGGTCGACCCCGCTAAGGGCCGCTATCAGTTCGCCTTCATCTAGGGCACCGGGCAACGCGGTGACTTCGAGTCCGGCGCGTTGTAGTAGTTCAACGCCTACGGGGCTGATGTTCTCGAGCAGAAGGGCTTTTGGCACGGGTTATATGTTGGCGCTGACCGGCCCGCAGCGCAAGGCGGCGCTCAGGCTTGGCCCACCACCAAGCACAGTTTGGTGGTGGGCCGCGTCATGGCCACGTAAAGATCGGCCGCGCCGGCCAGTTCGGCGTATTTGCCCCGGTAGGTGCGCAGAATCTGATCTGGCCTGGTGATAATGACGGTATCGAATTCGAGGCCTTTGGTCTGGGCGGCGGTCAACAGCGCCACCGGGTAGTCCAACGGGTTTTGGCCGGGCGGCGCCACTCTTGGCGCCAGCTGGCCGTGCCCGATGCCGGCCCTGACCTTGGCGATATCAGCCGGCGTGCCAACAATGGCTAGGCGACCGGCGGTGCCGGTCGGGGCCAGGTCCCCGGCCAGTTCGATGGCCTTGGCCGCCCAGTCGCGGGCCTGAATCCTGACCAGGGCGTCGTCTAGCTCGCGGGCGGCGGTGTCCTCACTCACCGGCAGCCCCGCCCGCCGCGCCATCCTTTGGGCGGTTCTAACCACAGCCCCCGGCGTTCTGTAGTTAACAGTCAATGGCGCCATACGCCATCGGCCCCTACCAAGTGCCTGGTCAAGGACTGATTCCCAGTGTGTGCCGACAAAACGGGCCTGACCGGGGTCTCCGACAATTGTCAGCGAGCGTGATGGGCAGCGGCGCAACAAGCAACGCCAGTCCATCGGAGTTAGCTCTTGGGCCTCATCGATGACGATGTGCCCGTAGGTCCACTGCCGGTCGCTTGAAGCCTTTTCTGCCAAGGTCATATGAACCTCGGTTGGGGTGAAGCGGTCGGCCAAGGTTACGCCCCTGACTCGATTGATGCCGTGCATGGCTAGAACCTCTTCGGCGTATTGAAGATTCTGAGCCCAGCGGGCTGCGTCCAGGCGGCGTTCGGCCAAAGCGGCGGAGTCATCTTGGCCCAAAAGCTCCGCCGCCTCGTCAAGCAACGGCACGTCTGAAGCTGACCAGGGTTGGCCGGCAGGCCGGGTGATGGCCCGGCGCTGGGATGCGCTCAGCTCTTTGGCGCAGGCCTGAAGCAGGTAGGACTTTGAAAGCAGATCCGAGACCAGGCGCTGCGGGCCAATCGGCATCCAGCAAAGGTTGAGGATTGTGCGGACCTCAGGTGATGTGCGCAGATCCTCGACTATCTCGGCCCGGCTGGCGTCAGTTAGATTCGAGCCCAACTTTTGCTCTAACTGTGTTGCCAGACGCCCCAGCATGTTACTGACGAAAGCGACCCGAGCTTTGTTGTGGGGCTGGTTGGTTTTGCGGGCGGCGGCCTGGGCGGCATCAAGTTCGTCGCGGCGAACCACCAGCTTGCGTCCCAAAACCCTGATGGCGACATCGCGCCGCGGCAGGCGTTGACGCTCCCTGACAGCCCGCCTGATCACCTTCGCCATTACCGCCAGGCCCTTGATCTGGGTTTGAACCGGGTCTTCAGGGGCGGAGGCGGTGATACCGGGCAGCAGGTCGGCCATAGTGGTGGCGACTACGCCAGTTTCGCCCAGCGACGGCAGGACCCGGTCGATATAGCGCAAGAACAGTCGCGAGGGTCCAACGATCAAAACCCCAGAGGCGGCCAGGCGCTCCCGGTTGGTGTAAAGCAAGTAGGCCGCCCGGTGCAGGGCGACAGCGGTCTTGCCGGTACCCGGGCCACCTTGAACCACCAGCGCACCTTGCGGACTGGAGCGGATAATCCGGTCTTGTTCGGCCTGGATCGTGGCGACAATGTCGCCCATTTTGCCGGTTCTGCCGGCGGCCAGGGCCGCCATCAACGCGCCTTCGCCGCTCAGCGCATCGGCCTGAGACAGTTCGGACTGGCTGGCAGCGGCGAGGTCGAGCAACTCGTCTTCCACGGCGGTGACAGCGCGGCCAGAAGTGGTGATGTGGCGCCGCCGCTTGATGCCAAGCCGGTGGGCCTGAGTGGCCTGGTAGAACGGCTCGGCGGCCGGTGCTCGCCAATCGGTCAGC
Organism: Micrococcales bacterium; assembly: GCA_009784895.1. NCBI lineage: Bacteria > Bacillati > Actinomycetota > Actinomycetes > Micrococcales > Micrococcales bacterium. Next base: position 9,348 of record WQXJ01000006.1, read on the forward strand.
AGGGCGGCGTGGTCGGCGTTAGTCAGGCCGATCCGCCCAATCAGCCGCTTTTCGTCCTGATCGGTCAGGATCGAACCGAAATAGAGCCGTTCTTCGACCGCCTCAAGTTGGGACAGGCGGTTCTGGTGCAGCATGGCAAAGGCGTCACGCTCTGAGCGATTCTGGGGTGAGCCGCCGGCCCTGGCCTTTTGGACTTGATCTAGGGCCTTTCGGGTTTGGCGACGCAACTGGTCAAGGCGCTGGTAGAGCTTGGTAGTTAGGGCCTGTTCGGCGGCGATTTCCGGGTCCTGGCTCACCCCTCCGCCTTTCTTGCGTTGGCCAAAGCGACCATCAATTCTAGTGGACTGCCCTGGGAATGAACCGGCTTTGCTGGCTGTTGCCTTGGATAGAGAGCGTTTTTCTCCCGAAAGGACGGTGACATGACCAAGCCTCTGTACACGTTGCAGCCAGCCGCTGTAGCTGAACTGGATGCCCTGCCCACGCCACCTGTCTTGCTGTATGCCCTCGACGGCCACATTGACTCTGGCCTGGCGGCGGGCCTTATGATCAGCGATCTCGTCCTGAACTGCGAGACTAAGCGGATCGCAACCTTCGACACAGACGATCTGGTCGACTACCGCTCCCGGCGGCCCCCAATGATTTGGGGCGAGGGCGGTTGGTCAGACTATGGCCGCCCTGAGCTGATCATCGATCAACTCCGTGATGTCGAAGGAACCCCGTATCTTCTGCTCTACGGGCCCGAACCCGACTTCAAATGGGAGGCGTTCGCTCAAAGCGTGGTTGACATCGTGGAACAACTCAACATCCGCATGGCCCTTGGCCTGCAGGGCCTGCCCAAGCTGGTGCCACACACCCGGCCGGCTCTAGTCCGCCGGCCAGGTGAAATCGATGATGTCGACTCAGCTGGCCAAGGCGTCAAGGCCAGGCTGCATGCGCCCGGTTCTGCCATGGCCATGATCGAGTACCGACTGCGCCAAGCCAACCGTGAGGCCACCACGTTGGCGGCTGACGTGCCAACCTACCTGGCAGCAGTGCCCTATGCCCGCGCAGCGGTCAGCCTGGTCAATGCGGCCTCGGCCGCTACTGGCCTGAAGCTGGCAACTGATCGCCTTGAAGAGATGGCTTTGCGTTCTGGGCGGCAGCTGGAAGAAGAGATGGCTGGCGCCGGCGACCTGACTCGCACGGTGATGGAACTTGAGCAGCGTTTCGACCGACTGCAAGCCTCGAAGCGGCACCCGGCCGGCGGCGGCGATCCCGTTCGCGCGGATTCCCGGACCAGCGAAATCGGTCCAATCGACCCTCGCGGGGCTTCGGTCGAATTGATCCGAGACCTCGAGAGGTTCCTGGCTGAGCAACCGGCCGCCACTCCACAAGTTGAGCCTGAACCGGAACCCGGCTCCTGACCGGCTCGGGCCTAACGCCCGCTCCAACCAGCCCCAATCACCCGCGAGGTTGAGCCCACGCATAATCTCGTTATGCGAAATTCAACCTGGTGGGGTGGGGGTGACACAGTCGATAATCGATGCATGGGTCCGCCGGTCATACTTCACGTCGACATGGACGCGTTCTTCGCCTCGGTCGAGCTGATCGACCGGCCGGAACTGCGCGGCAAGCCGGTGGTTGTAGCCGGTGAGGGCCGTTCCGTGGTGGTCGCTGCCACCTATGAAGCCCGGGCGTTTGGGGTGCATTCAGCCATGCCGGTGGGCCGGGCCAAGCGGCTATGTCCCCAGGCTGTCTTTCTATCCCCCAGCCGTGGGCGGTATTCGGCAGTTTCGAGAGGCGTGATGGACTACTTTCGGACAATCACACCCCTGGTCGAACAGGTCTCCATTGACGAGGCGTTTCTCGATGTCACAGGGTCTATGCGACGTTTGGGGGCGGGTGGGCTCATCGCCAAGGCCATCCGCCGTCACGTGGTTGAGCAGTGGTCCGTGACCTGTTCGGTCGGCGTTGGCCGGTCCAAATCAGTCGCCAAGATCGCTTCGACCTTGGCCAAGCCAGACGGCTTGATGGTGGTAGAACCACAGGCCACCGAGGAATTCCTGCGGCCTTTGGACTTGGGCGTGCTCTGGGGGGTGGGTGCCAAGACCCGGCAAAGCCTGACCCGTCTGGGACTGAGAACCGTGGGCGACCTGGCCGATGCCCCTGATTTCCATGTTGCTCGCGCATTGGGCCAGGCCGCTGCCGCCCACATCCAGGCGATGGCCCGCGGCCAGGATGACTCACCGGTACAACCCGTTCACCTCGAAAAATCAGTTGGCGCTGAGACCACTTTCCAGACCGACCTGCCGGCCGGCGAGGAGGTCCGCCGGGCCCTGATAGGCCTGGTCGAGCGGTCCACCCGCCGCCTAAGGCGCCGCCAAATGGCCTGCCGTACCGTCGCGGTCAAGCTACGACGGACCGATTTCTCCACCGTCAGCCGGGCCCACACACTGGACCAGCCGACCGACTCGACCAAGACCATTCAGGCTGCCGCCGAGACCCTGCTAGATGCCATCGACACTCGTGGTCAAGCCATCCGCCTGATCGGCGTCCGCTTGGAGAACCTCAGCCCTAGGCATAACCTCGGCGTTCAAGACACCCTTGATGCCGCCGCCAGCCCGCCCAAAAGTGCTGATCAGGTCAAAGATCAGATCAAGGACCGCTTTGGCGAGGCTGCTGTTGGGCCGGCAACCTTGGTTGAATCTGGGCCGGATGTGCCACCGGACCTGCCATCGACGTATGCTTGATATTGGTAGCGTGTGCCGCGAGGCCAGATGGAGGTGATTGACATGCCCCTTTCCGAGTACGAACAACGTGTGCTTGACCAGCTCGAGGAACAGTTGACGTCGCAAGACCCGCGTCTAGGATCGAAAATGTCTGCCTCTTCGTCCGCTCGCAGTGGTCGGGTGGCCCTGGGACTGGCTGGTGTACTGGCCGGGCTGGCCACTTTGGTTGTGGGCATGGTCGTCGGCCTGCTGTGGGTTTCGATGGCCGGATTTGTCATTATGTTTGCCGGCGCCTATTGGGCTTTGTCGCGGCCAAAGGTCGCCAAAGGCGTCAAGTCCAGCGGCACGGCTAGCGGAAAGTCGCGCCCCCGTCGCTCGAAGTTGTCAGAGCGTTTCGAAAAGCGCTGGGAGGACCGCGGCCGCGAGTAGTCCCCCCCTGCCCCACCTCACTCCACAAGGTGGGACTGCTGGTTCACCACCAAGGCCGCGAGTGATCCTCCCTGCCCCACCCCACTCCACCAAGGCCAGCGCAGCTGGCGAGTCCTCTCCACCCGGCAAAGTCGAGGTCGGCCAGTAGCACCCTGCCCGCGAGGTCGAGGATTCGCATAAAGCCCCAGGTAGGACACGGTGGGCACCTACCTTTCCGGCTGCATGGCAAGGTCTGGAACCAGACCCAGCCGTGCGACATCGGGCGCTGTGGCGACACGCCTCTGATCAGCATTTTCTCGCGAGGTCGAGTTTTCGCATAGGAGCCAAGGCCAAAGACTGTCCACTTTGCTCCACGCAATTAGCGGTTGAATTGCCGCAAGGCGGCCAATGGTACCTTGTTGACCTGCATCTTAACCGCCATCTTGGCGTCGAAACTGGCTCAAATCTGGGCCCTAACACGCCGAAGCCGGGGCCTTGGCTCTGCGGCATATGCCGGTCTCAACAGGTAGAACATGCCAGGCCCACCAACACAAATTGTCCGCCTGTGGCGCTTGGGGGAGATTGTGGAGTAAAGTGGCACAGTCGGTGCCAGGCGAGGGGAGGTGCAACCGATGGCGTTTTTGGGCAAGCTCCAGGTCAAGCTTGACGAAAAAGGCCGGTTGTTCCTGCCTGCCAAAGCTCGTGCCCCGCTGGCCGAGGGCGCCTATCTGACCGGCGGGCAGGACCACTGTCTTTACCTGTTTGGCCAGGACCAATTCGACCAGTTCTGCGATGACATTCGCGAGCAGACGCTGGAGGATATGACACCCACGGACTTTGACCGGGTGCTTTTCTTCACGCTGACAAACCCGAAATTGGACAAGCAGGGTCGCCTTACCATCCCCCAAGACCTACGCAAATTCGCCGGCCTAGACCGGGAGGCGTTGGTCATTGGAATGCCAGGTCGGCTGGAGCTTTGGGATCTGGAGAATTGGCAGAACTACTCTTCGACCTTCTTCGAGCTGTTTGCCTCGGCCAAATCCCGCCGAGGCTGACCAGCACAACTCAATAGGAGCGGACCTAGCCGCACGGCTTGATCTCCGCCCCGCCGGGACCTGAGGCCACTTCCCCGAGTCTCAGTGCTAACGGCGGGTTGGGGATCTGGTCGGGTGGAAGGAGGGCCGCCCGACCAAATCTTTGAGCCACAACGGGAAGGGGCAACGGACATGGGCCAGGTTGGCGCCTCACATATGCCCGTGGCGCTGGACCGACTACTCGAACTAGTAGGACCCGCTCTTGAACGTGAAGGTGCCACCTATGTCGACGCAACTGTTGGGATGGGCGGCCACGCCGAGGCTGTGGCCAGGCATTTCGGTGAAGTCAGGATCATTGCGTTAGACCGAGACCCGCAGGCAGTCGACCAGGCCAGTGCCCGGTTGGCGCAGTTTGGTCAGCGAGCCAGGGTGGTGCGGGCGAATTTTGACCACATCGATCAAGTCTGCGCTGAACAGGGTGTCGACGCCATTGACGCCGCCTTATTTGACCTCGGTGTCAGTTCTTTCCAGCTTGACAATGACCATCGCGGCTTCGCCTACTCGCGCCCAACTCGACTTGATATGCGGATGGATCAAACAGAAGGCCAAACTGCGGCCCAGGTGCTGGCCACGTACTCGAGAGGTGAGCTGATCCGAGTCTTGCGGGACTACGGGCAGGAACGCTTTGCCGGTGCCATTGCGACCGCGATTGTCCATGCTCGTCAGGACAAGCCGATTGAACATTCCGACCAGCTGGTTGATCTGATCCGCTCAGCCATTCCGGCACCGGCCCGTCGACAGGGTGGCCACCCGGCCAAGAGGGTCTTTCAGGCGCTAAGGGTCGAGGTCAACGGTGAGCTCGAGGCCATCGAAAAGGCCCTGCCAACGGCTATTGATCTGCTGCGAGTTGGCGGACGCCTAGTGGTAATGAGCTACCAATCGCTGGAGGACCAAGCGGTAAAGCGAATCCTCAAATCCGGCTTGACTGACCGGGCCCCAGCCGGTCTGCCAATAGTGCCAGATCTGGCCAAGCCCTATTTGCGGGCTCTGACCAGGGGCGCAGAACTGGTTACAGCTGCCGAACTGGCAGCTAACTCGCGTTCAGCGCCGCTGCGGCTGCGGTCGGTTGAGAAGATCCGGGAGGCGGCATGAGTGCGGCACGGGAAACCGCTGTACGGCGCAAGCCCACCACACGCGGCCAAGCCACCACCTCACCCGTGCTCCAAGTGGTGGTGGCCCCCAAACGTCGCACCGGCTATTTGGTCCATCTTGCCGTCTGCGTCACAATGCTGGTTGGCGCCTTGGTCGCGGTCTTGGCCCTAAACACTGCACTAACGCAGGGTTCCTTCCAGATCCACCAGCTGAAACAGGAACTGGAAAACCTAGAGGCCAAAGAGAACAGGATCGCCGAGCAACTTGATGACCTGGCCTCCCCAGAGCAGCTTGCCGTCAAGGCCGCCGAGCTAGGCATGTTGGCACCACCATCGACCCGTTACATCACCATCAAGGACGGCACCATTACACCGGCCCAGCCTGCGCCGGTGGAAGAGGTGGGTGACCAGTGACCCGCCGGCGGGACAACCGCTTCGGTTCTGCCAAGGCTCAACCTCGCGCAAATAGGGCGCGAGGGGAAAAGCGTGGGGCCGATGCCGGCGCGAGCAGGCCGGGCGGCGAGCCTGCCAAAGCTCGACCTCGCGGGGGGGAGTATGCAAAGGCCCAACCTCGCGGGGAAAAGGTGAGGCGGGGCCCGGCATCGGACGCGGAGTATGCCAAAGCTCGACCTCGCGGGGAAAAGGTGAGGCGGGGCCCGGCATCGGACGCGGAGTATGCCAAAGCTCAACCTCGCGGGGAAAAGATGAGGCGGAGCCCGGCATCGGACGCGGAGTATGCCAAGGCTCGACCTCGCGGGGGGGAGTATGCCAAAGCTCAACCTCGCGGAAATAGGGCGCGCGGGGAAAGGGCGAGGCGGGGCCCGGCATCGCGCGCGGAGCATGTCAAAGGCCGGCCGCCAAAGGTCGGATTTGGCCGGCGCATTGTTCGCGCTTGGACATCGGTAGGCGACCCGGGCCGGCGGCAGTACTACGTCCGGGTGGTGGTGCTTTTGCTGCTGGCGGTCTTTGCCACCAAACTGGTCCAAATCCAGCTAGTTGACGCCGAGGCGATTGCCCAAGAAGGCCTAGAAACCCGCATGCGGGAGACGACCGATCCGGCCAAGCGTGGCTCAATTGTGTCATCGGACGGTACACCATTGGCAGTTGACGTGGTCCGTTACGAGATCCAGGCCAACCCGCGCGAGATAGTTGACTACCAGGCCAGCGAAGAAGATGGCGGTGGCACCGGAGCTGAAGCGGCAGCGGCGGCCCTGGCCGGGCCACTGGGATTGGACCAAGATGATCTGGCAGAGCAGCTAGGCGAAAAGGGCCAGTACGTCCAACTAGTCAAAGCCGCCAGCCAGGAGCAGTGGGATCAGGTCAGGCAACTGGACATCAAGGGCATTTATGGGGTCAAGTTCTTCCAGCGCCAATACCCAGCCAACGCGCTGGCCGGCAACGTTATTGGTTATCCCTTTTCCTTAGAAACAGACCAGCCCGGCGACTCACTTCACTTCACCGGTCTTGAAGAAACCGCCGATCAGGCCCTGGCCGGCCAGCCCGGTTCGAAACGGCTCGAAGAAGGTCCGGGCGGCCAGGTCATCCCCGGTGGTAGCGAACAAATCGAACCGGCTTCCGACGGCTGCGAGATCACCACCACAATCGACTCTGATCTGCAATGGAAGGCAGAGGCCGCCGTCAACGCCAGCCGGGAGGCCAACCAGGCCATCTCCGTGATGGCCGTGGTCGAGGACCTGACCACAGGCGAGATTCTGGTTTTGGCCGAGTCCGGTTCTGTCGACCCGTCAAATCCAGGGGCAACCGACGCGGCCGCTCGTGGCTCACGTGCGGTCGAGACCGTCTTTGAACCAGGATCGACCGGCAAGGTTGTAACCATGGCCATGCTGTTGGAAACCGGCACCGCCACCCCCGATTCGCAGTACTCGATCTCATATGAATGGACCATTCAAGGGCAAACCTTTCACGACTCCAGCCCACCGGCCTTCACCAATTTGACCTTGGCCGGGGTGCTGGCCAAGTCCTCCAACGTCGGCACTTTGATGGCGGCCCAGGGTGTGCCAAGCGAAACCCGCTACGAGTACCTAAAACGGTTTGGCTTTGGCGAAAGAACCGGACTAGGCCTGAGCACTGAAGTGGCCGGCTATGTGCCGCAGCCAGGCACCGACAGCTGGGACGGACGCACCCGCTACACCGTTCTGTTTGGCCAAGGTGTCAGCGCCACCGCCGTACAAGCCACCGAAGTCTTCGCAACTTTGGGCAACGGCGGCGTGGCCGTACCGCCCCACTTGGTCCAGGGCCAAACCTGTCCCGGCCAAGAGTTCGAACCGTTTGACGTTGGCCCAAGCCGCGTGGTGGTCTCGCCTGAGACAGCCCGGCAGGTATTAGACATGCTCGAATCCGCCGTCAATGAGGGCACCGGCAAGAAAGCCCAGATCGCCGACTACCGTGTGGCCGGCAAGACCGGTACGGCCGAGTGGCTGACCGGCGACAACACCGGTGCGATGAAGTACGTGGCATCATTTATTGGTGTGGCGCCAGCCGAGGCGCCGCGCATTGCGGTTGGCGTTTTCGTGGTCGATCCCAAGGGCGAGTATTACGGTGGCGAGGTGGCGGCCCCGGTTTTCGCGGCCATAGCCGAGCAGGCGCTGCAACGCCTGGGCGTGCCGCCTTCGATCGAACCAGCACCGACCCTGCCTTTGACCTGGTAGGAGGCCCAGATGAGCCTGCGTCCGCAGCGGGGGTTTGGCCACAGCCTGGATGCAGTGGCCAAAGCGCTTGGGTCTGCCCGGGTGGTGGGCCAGGCCACGGTTTCAGGCCTGACCTTGGCCAGCGATGAAGTTGAGCCAGGCGATCTGTTTGTGGCCCTGCCCGGAGCTCGCACCCATGGCGGGCTATTCGCCTTCGAAGCGGTTGGCTTGGGGGCGGCAGCGGTATTGGTGGACGATGCCGGCGCGCACCTAGTTGACGCCGGCGTGCCTTTGGTGGTGGCGGAGGATTTGCGCCCTCGCCTCGGTGACCTGGCGGCCTGGTTTTATGACCATCCCGGCCGGTCACTAAAGACAATTGGCGTGACGGGCACCAACGGCAAAACCACTGTCACCCACATGCTGGCGGCGGCGCTGGGCGGCCTTGGGGCGGTGCTTGGCACCGTCGGGGCGCGGATCGGTCACCAAGAACTGCCGCAAGAGCGCACCACCATGGAAGCGCCGGCCTTACAGGCCGCTTTGGCGACCATGGTTGAACGTGGTATCGAGACTTGTGTGATGGAGGTGTCATCCCACGCCATTTCGGCCCATCGGGTTGACGGCCTGGTCTTTGATCTGGTCGCCTTCACCAACCTCTCCCGCGACCACCTTGACTTTCACGGCTCAATGGAGTCCTATTTTGCGGCCAAGGCCGCCCTGTTTGAGCCCAAGCACGCCAAAGCAGCCATAATCGATGTTGACTCCGAGTGGGGCCAGCGCCTGGCCCAGTTGGCCACCATCCCGGTCCAAACCCTAGCCAGAAGGGCCCTTGGCGACACCGCCGGTGGCGGCCCGGCCTGGCGTTTTGGCACCGCCAAGGTCTTGGCGGATGGTTCTCGGTTGTATCTCCAGGCTGACGGTATCGAGCTGGAAGCCGGCGTGCCCATGCCGGGCGAATTTGATGTCGCCAACGCCGCCATGGCCTTGGCCCTAGCCATCCAGACCGGAGCTGAGCCGGCGGCAGCAGCGGCCGGCCTGGCCGCCATGGATCCAGTGCCGGGTCGAATGGAAGTTGTGCCGCGACCGGTTGACGGTCCAAGTGTTGTCATCGACTACGCCCACGCCCCTGAGGCCATTGCCCAGTGCCTAGCCGCCTTGCGCCCACATGTGACGGGCCGCTTGATCGCAGTGTTGGGCGCCGGAGGTGGCCGTGACCTGGGCAAACGCGAGTTGATGGGGGTGGCGGCGGCCGAAGCGGCCGATCTGGTGGTCATCAGCGATGACAACCCGCGCTCCGAAGAGCCGGCGGTAATCCGAGCCCAGGTTTTGGCCGGGGCGCGGGCGGCAGCCGGGGCCGAGGCCAAAGATCGGGTGATAGAGATCCCGGGCCGGGCCGAGGCCATCTGCTACGCCATTGAGCAGGCCCAAGCCGGTGACCTGGTGGCACTGCTGGGCAAAGGCCACGAACAAACCATCGAAGTGGCCGGTGAGTTCTTGCCGCATTCAGACAAAGCCGTGGCCTTGCAGGCCCTGGCTTTGAACCGAGGTGAGGCATGATCCCGATGACGGCCGCCCAGGTGGCGGCGGCGACCGGAGGGCAGTTGCTTGGGCTCGAAGCCTCAGCCAGAGCCTGGGCCGCCAGTATTGATTCCCGTCAGGTCGCCGAGGGCACTATCTTTGTCGCCTTACCGGGCGAACGGGCCGACGGGGCTGATTATGCTCCAGCGGCGATGGCCGCCGGGGCGGCTTTCTGCCTGGTGCAACGCCCGGTCGAGGCTCCTTGCGTGCTGGTGGCAGACACCACGGCCGCCCTGGGGGCTTTGGCCCGCCAGGCCCTGGCCACCAGGCGAGCTGCCCCTCCTAACATCACCGTTGTGGCCGTGACCGGCTCGGCCGGCAAAACCACCACCAAAGACTTGCTCGCCACCTTGACGGCCCAGATGGGCCAGACTGTGGCGGCCAAGGGTTCGCAAAACAACCATTGGGGTTTGCCGCTAACCGTTTTGCGAATCCAAGCCAACAGCCGCTACCTGGTAGCAGAAATGGGCGCCAATCACCTTGGCGAAATCGCCGCCCTGGCCCGTCTGGCCCCGCCGGATGTGGCGGTCGAGTTGGGGGTTGGTGTGGCCCATCTGGGCGAATTCGGCAGCGTCGAAGCCATCGCCCAAGCTAAGGCCGAGCTGGTTGAGGGCCTGGCACCTGGCGGCACGGCCGTTCTCAACTTAGACGAGCCGCAGACCGCCAAAATGGCGGCCCTGACCACCGGCCCAGTTATTGGTTTTGGCCGCGGCCCAAAGGCTCAGGTCAGGGCACAGCGGCTGTGGACCAATGACAAAGGCCAGGTCAGCCTGGAAATCAGTTTCGACGGTGCGGGCAAAGGCCAAGACCAAGTGACTGTTAATTCGGCCCTGATTGGCGCCCATCACGCCAACAATTTGCTGGCCGCCAGTGCCACCGCCTGGGCTTTGGGGATGGCGCCAGACGGCATTGGCCAAGCCCTAGATGGGGTTACGGCCGCCAGCCCGCACCGCATGGCCGTGACCCGAGTGGCCAACGGCGGCCAGATTATCGACGACGCCTACAACGCCAACCCGGCTTCGATGAAGGCTGCCCTCGAGACGGCGGTCTCATTGGGCCGCAGCCACAACCAGCCGGTCTGGGCGGCATTGGGCCTGATGGGAGAACTGGGCGCGGCGGCCGGCGATCACCACCGCGAGCTGGGCCGGCGGGCAGCCCAACTCGCCTTGGACCGGCTCTGGGTGGTTGGCGAAGCGGCCAAAGCCATCCTTGACGGTGCCGCTGAGGCAGGTATGGCGCCCCAGGCCTTAGAGTATTTTGCGGGACGCGAAGAGGCAGCGTCCGCCCTAGCCGCCCAGATGAGACAAACTGATGGGACTTGGCCAGTGGTGTTAGTCAAGGGATCACAAAGCGCCGGACTTTGGCATCTGGCCGAATACCTGGTTAGCCAAGCGGGGGAGTAAGCATGGTCAATATCATCGTGGCCGGCGCCTTGGGCTTGGCTATTGCCCTGTTCGGCACGCCAGTTCTGATCAAGTTCCTCATCAAAAAACAATACGGTCAGTTCATCCGGCAAGATGGGCCGGCCGGGCATCACACCAAACGTGGCACCCCAACAATGGGCGGGATCGTCATGATCATCGCCGCCACAGTTGGTTACCTTGGCTCGGATCTGCTGGTAGGCCACGGCCCCAGCGCCTCGGGTTTGTTGGTGTTGTACCTGATGGTTGGCATGGGGTTGATTGGTTTCCTCGACGACTTCACCAAGATCCGGCGCGAACGTTCCTTGGGTCTAAGACCAACCTGGAAGTTCATTGGCCAAGGCGTCATTGGCGTCTCGTTTGCTGTTTTGGCCATCAAGCTGCCTGATTCGCGTGGCTGGACGCCCGGTTCGAAGGGTATCTCTTTCCTGCGTGACACGTCGGTGACTTTGGCTGCCTGGGGCCCCATTATTGGCCTGGTGGCTTTTGTCATTTGGGCCAACTTCCTCATCACGGCCTGGACTAACGCTGTCAATCTGACCGACGGCCTGGACGGCTTGGCCGCCGGAATCTGCACCATGATTTTTGGCGCCTACATTGTCATCTCGTTTTGGGCCTGGCGCCACGCTTGCCCCACGGCCGGCGGCGTTGGCGAGTATTGCTACACAGTCCGCGACCCGCTCGACGCGGCCGTGATCACCGCCGCCTTGGCCGGCGCCTGCCTCGGTTTCTTGTGGTGGAACGCCTCGCCGGCCCGGATCTTCATGGGCGATACCGGCTCGCTGGCCTTGGGTGGGGCCTACGCCGGCATGTCCATCATCACGCGCACCGAAATCCTGGCCGCGCTCATCGGTGGGCTGTTAGTGCTGGTGGTGCTGAGCGACATTATTCAGATTGGCTCGTTCAAGCTGACCGGTCGGCGAGTTTTCAAGATGGCGCCGCTGCACCACCACTTTGAGCTGTCCGGCTGGGGTGAGGTCACTATTGTGATTCGCTTCTGGCTGATATCGGTGTTATTTGTGGCTAGCGGTGTGGCGCTGTTCTACAGCCGCTGGTTGGTAGGTTCGGGCGGATGACGCCAGCTGAGTCTTGGGCCCAGCGCCGGGTCGCCGTGGCCGGGCTTGGTACCTCCGGCCAGGCCGCCCAGGCGCGTTTGACCGAACTAGGCGCGCAGGTCACAGGGGTAGATGACACCGAACCTGGCGCCATCAAATCCGACCAGCTTGACCTTGAGAAAATTGACCTGGTGGTGGCCTCACCCGGCTGGCCACCAAGGACGCCGCTTTTGGCCAAGGCCCAGGCCGCCGGGCTGCCGGTAATTTCGGAGGTCGAATTGGCTTGGCGCACCCGGGCCAACCGGCAGGCCAATTGGCTGGCCGTGACCGGCACCAACGGCAAAACCACCACAGTGACCATGCTGGCCGCCATGCTCCAGGCCGCCGGCCGGCGCGCAGTGGCCGCAGGCAACGTTGGTAACGCCCTAGTTACGGCCGTAGCCGACCCAACTATCAGCGATTTCGCGGTCGAGCTGTCATCTTTTCAACTCCACTTCACCTACTCGATGCAAGCCACCGCCGCCGTCATTTTGAACTTGGCGCCAGACCATATCGACTGGCATGGCAGCTACCAGGCCTACGGCGCGGCCAAGGCCCGCGTTTACCGCGGCGTGACCAAGGCCCGGGTTTTCAACCTCGACGATCCCGACTCCTGCCGGTTGGCGGCGGCGGCCGATGCCGGTCCATCGGTTCTAAAGGCAGGCTTTACTTTGGCGCAGCCCAGCCAAGGTCAACTCGGGCTGGTTGACGGTTTTCTCCTGGACAGGGCCTTTAGCCAGGGCCAAGAACTGGCCGCTCCGGCTGATTTAGCCCAGCTGGCCGGTCCCACCGGCCAGCTGCCCGCCCACACCCAAGCCAATGCTTTGGCGGCGGCCGCGCTGGGGCTAGCGGCCGGCATCGGGCCAAGAAGCCTGGCCCAAGGCCTTAGACAGATAGGCCCAGGCGCCCACCGCATCGAGGAAGTGGCGAAGCTAGGTGGTGTCGTTTACGTCAACGACTCGAAGGCCACCAACGCCCTGGCCGCTGCCACCGCGCTGGACTGTTTTGGCGACGGCCAAGTCGTCTGGATCGCCGGGGGCCAGGCCAAAGGGGCCCGTTTCGAAGAGCTGGTGGCCAGGTGCGGCGCCAAACTCAAGGCCGTCATTCTGATTGGGCTGGACCACCGCGAACTAGACCAGGCGCTTGACCGACACGCGCCCGGCCTGCCCCGTTGGGCAGTGTCGGGGCAGCAAACTGGATCGGTGATGGATCAGGCGGTGCAGCTGGCAGCCCAGGTGGCCAAAGCCGGCGATGTCGTCTTGTTAGCGCCTGGCTGTGCCTCAAAAGACCAGTTCTACTCTTACGAAACCCGGGGCCGGGCCTTCGTTCAGGCCGTCGAGGCACTGGCGGCGGGAGCGGGCTGATGGAAAACCGGCGAGCCCTGATCACGGCCTACTACATGATTTTGTTCTCGGTCGCCGCGCTAGTTGGCCTGGGCTTGGTCATGACTGTTTCAGCCCAGACCGTAACGGCCCTGGCGAACGATATGTCGCCCTACCTGCAGGGCCTGTATCAGGCTGTTTACGCCGCCATTGGCGTTGGGGCGGGCCTGGCCTTCGCCCACTTGCCGCCGCCGTGGCTGCGCCGGGTCGGCTGGGCGGCCATGATTGTGACCCTGGTGCTGCTGGGTCTGGTTTTGCTGATCGGTGAAATGCGAGGCGGCAACCAGAACTGGCTGACGATTGGCGGGCGAACGGTCCAACCGGCGGAGTTCGTCAAATTGGCTTTGGCCTTGTGGTTGGGGTCGGTGTTGGCTATGAAAGCCCCGACTTTAGGTTCCTGGGTCGACCTGATTGTGCCGGTGCTGGTGGTGGTGGCGCTGACCTTGGGCCTGGTCTTGGCCGGTGGCGATGCCGGCACGGCGGCGGTGATCGGCATTCTGGTGCTTGGCGCCTTGATCTTGGCCGGCGTGCCTTGGTCGAAGCTGGCCACGGTCATTCTAGTGATGGGTTCGTTGGCGGTGCCGGTGGTGATGCTGTCAAGCCATCGCCGGGCCCGTTTCGCCACCATGCTTGACCCAGGGGCCTGCACCGAGGCCGAAAGGCTGGGCCAATGCTGGCAGGTCTCTCAGGCCAAATACTCCCTGGCCCAGGGCGGGTTGCTCGGTCAAGGCCTAGGAGCTTCGCGGGCCAAGTGGTACCTGTCCCAAGCCGAATCCGATTTCGTTTTCGCCATCATTGGCGAAGAACTGGGTTGGCTCGGAGCCGTCACCGTACTGGTGCTATTTGGCCTGCTAGGAGTGGGTTTGTTCCGGGTGGTGCGGCTGCACCCCGACCGGTTTGCTCAGATCACCATTGGCACCGTTGGCTGCTGGATCATGGGTCAGGCCCTAGTCAACGTCGGTATGGTGGTCCAGGTGCTGCCGGTCATTGGCGTACCCTTGCCGTTCGTCTCCGTGGGAGGGTCATCGCTGGTGAGTTGTTTGGCGGCGATAGGTGTGGTGGTTGGTCTAATGCGAGGTAACCGGGAGGTGGCCCACGCCATCGCCCCGAAGTCCCGCCGAGCTTTGGCCACAGCCGGGGTGGCCGCCGTCTCAGGGCCCACGGTCCCGAGCCGTTCCGGGCCAAAGCGGGTCAAGGCGTGAAGGTTGTCCTGGCTGGTGGCGGCACCGCCGGTCACGTCAATCCGCTGCTGGCCACGGCTGGCGAGCTGCGCCGGCGCCAACCGGATTGCGAGCTGTTGGTGCTTGGCACCGAAGAGGGCCTGGAGGTTGATCTGGTGCCGGCGGCCGGGCTGGAGCTGGTCTGTATACCCAAAGTGCCTTTTCCCCGCTCGGTCAGTGGCCAAGCCTTGCGTTTCCCGGCCCGTTTCCGCCGGGCCGTGGCCCAGGCCAGGGGCCTGCTAGAGCAGTTTGAGCCCGATGCCGTAGTCGGCTTTGGCGGTTACGTCGCCACTCCGGCCTACCTGGCGGCCAGGCGACTAGAGATCCCGGTGGTCATCCACGAGGCCAACGCCCGGCCCGGACTGGCCAACCAGCTTGGGGCTCGGTTCGCGGCGCAGGTCGCCACCACTTTCCGGGCGACCCGCCTGCCGCGCGTCCACCTCACCGGAATGCCGATGCGGCCGGAGTTGGCCGGTTTGAACCGGGCCAAGGATCAGGCGGCGGCCCGGGCCGAGCTGGGTTTGGCGCCCGACCGGCTGACGTTGCTGGTGGCCGGCGGCTCGCTCGGTGCGGCCCATCTCAACCAGGCCATGACCGACCTGGCAGAGTCGCTGCTAGCAGCTGGGGTGCAAGTGATTCACACCACCGGCAGGGGAAAGGCGGCCGGTATCCATGAGGCCCTGGCCGGGGTTGACCAGGCCGAGCACTACCACACCTACGAATACTGCAACCGGATGGACCTGGCCATGGCGGCGGCCGATTTGGCGGTTAGCCGGGCCGGGGCCGGATCAGTTTGTGAACTGGCCTGTGCCGCCTTGCCCTCAGTGTTGGTGCCTTTGCCAATTGGCAACGGCGAGCAGCGTCACAATGCGGCTGATCTGGTTGAGGCTGGTGGGGCGGTACTGGTGACAGATGCCGCCTTCCCCAAATGGGCGGGCGAGAACTTGCTGCCCTTGCTGGTTGACGACAGCCGGCTGGCGGAAATGTCGCGGGCGGCGGATTCTGTGGCGCTGCGCCACGGGGCTGAACTCCTGGTCAACTTGGTCGAGGTTAGTGTTAGCGGCGGCCGGCGCGAGCGTGACTTCCACCTGATGGGTGCCGGTGGGGTCGGTATGGCGGCGGTGGCAGAACTGGGTCTGGCCAGCGGCTGGAAGGTCAGCGGTTGCGATGGGGTCGACTCTGAGCTGCTGCGACATTTGGCTTCGCTGGGCCTGGCCACATCGGTTGGTCACAGCCCAGACCACTTGGACCAGGTCACCACGCTGATTGTGTCCAGCGCCATCAAGCCAGATAACCCGGAGCTGAAGCTGGGGCGTGACAAGGGTCTGGAGGTTTGGCACCGTTCAGAGGCTCTAGCCGAGCTGGCGGCCGGCCGGCGCTTGCTGGCGGTGGCCGGCACCCATGGCAAGACCACCACCTCGGCCATGGCCGCCATGGCTCTAGCCAGCGCCGGCTTAGACCCCAGTTTCGCCATCGGCGCCGAGGTGTTGGGCCGGGGCACCGGGGCGGGCCTGGGTGCTGGCGACATTATGGTGATCGAAGCCGACGAATCAGACGGTTCGTTTTTGAACTACCGGCCCAAAGTGGCCGTGGTAACCAACGTCGAGGCTGATCACCTGGACCATTACGGCAACGCCAAAGCCGTTATGACAGCCTTCCAAGAATTCATCAGCCAGGTCGAAACCGCCGTCATTGGTGTTGACGACCCGGGTGCCAAACAGCTGGCCAGCTGGGCCAAACGACACTCAACGGCGGTTGTCACTTACGGCGCGGCGGCCAAGGCCCAGATCCGGTTGACGGACCTGCCAGGTAGGGAACTGGCCCTGTCCGGTCTGCTTGGCGAGGCCCAACTGGATTTGACGGTAAACGTGCCGGTTCCGGGTTGGCATATGAAATCCAACGCGGCGGCCGCCCTGATCAGTGCGGTCCTGCTGGGAGCCGAACCGGCCACGGCGCTGCGCGGAATTGAAGACTTTGCTGGCACCGGCCGGCGCTTTGAACTCAAAGCCCAGGTCGGTTCAGTTCGCCTTTTTGACGACTATGCCCACCACCCAACTGAGGTCAAAGTCACCTTGGCCGCCGCCCGTGAAGGGGGCGACGGCCGCCTGCTGGTGGTTTTCCAGCCTCATCTGTACTCCCGCACAGTTGCCTTCGCCAGCGAATTTGCCCAGGCCCTGGACCTGGCGGACCAGGTCTGGGTGCTAGACGTCTACGGTGCGCGGGAGGATCCGGTAGCAGGTGTTTCTGGTGCCACCATCACCGACTTGATGGATGGCAGCAAAGCAAGTTTTGAGCCGGATCGTCAAGCCGCTGCCCTGGCCGTAGCGGCGGCGGCTGGGGCCGGGGATCTGATCATGACCATGGGGGCGGGCGATGTCACCCAGCTTGACGGCGCCATCACCAAGGCCTTGGAGGAGCGATTCGGTCAGGCGGCCCAATGAGCCGCCTAGCCAGCTGGCTGGGACTGGGCCGGCCGCCGGCCGCCGAGCCCCCGGCCGGCCGCCCGGCCATGCCGCAGGTGGTCCGCCAGGCCGGCCCGCTGGTCAAGACGGGCCCCCAGGCGCCACAGCCGATCCGGTCAAAGCCAGCCAAGCAACCGGCCAAAAAACGGGCCCAGCCACCGGCCGAGCCTCAGACCCACCCGGCCTTTGTCAAACGCGCCAAAGCCGCCCGGCGAGCCACTTGGGCCCGCTTTGGGCGCTGGGCCCTGGCCCTGGGTATTCCGGCCGTGATCGTGGTGTTGTTGGTGGCCAGCCCGGTGGCGGCGGTGCGGCAAGGCGATATCAAAATCGAAGGCCTCGGTGGGGCAGTTAAGGCTGATGAAGTGGCTGAGGTTCTGCAAGCCTCGGTGGGCGTGCCCCTAATCCGTTTGAACACTAACCACCTGGCGGCCCAGCTCGAAGCTCTGCCGGCGGTCAAACAAGCCACCGTTTCCAAGTCCTGGCCCACTGGGCTGACGGTGAAACTGGTGCCCAGAGTGGCCGCCGCTGCGGTCAAAGACGGCGACCAGTACGTTTTGCTTGATGTTGATGCGGTCCAACTCGAACGGGTGGACCAGCCACCCGAAGGTTTGCCCCTAGTGACCGTGCCGCTTGAGGAGGGCTCCGGCCGGACTTTGCGTTCGGTTCTGGGTGTGGTGGTCTCCCTGCCACCCGAGCTAGCCGCCCAGCTGACCCAAGTCGGGGCCACCACCCAAGACGGCGTCGAATTGGTTTTTGGCGACGTCACAGTGGTTTGGGGTGACAATTCTGAAGCTGGGCTCAAAGCCGCCGCGGTTGAGCTTTTACTCAAGGACGGTGCCAAGTGGATCGACGTCACCGCACCGGCCCACCCCGTCACCAAATAGCCTTTGCCAACCCGCCCCTCAGCCGCCAGGTTGAGCTTTGGCAGACTTAGCCAAGGCTCAACCTGGCGGGAGGGGAGGGCGGCCAGGTGGCGTAGGGCCAGCGAATCCGCTGGGTCAACCGAGCCAAGCGACACGCGGCCCAGGTCATTGAGCTTGGAGCCGACCTGGCCTAGCGTCGAGGCGAAGATCCATATCCCTGCAACATTGGGAGGCAGAGCCGTGGCGGCACCCCACAATTACCTTGCCGTGATAAAGGTTGTCGGCGTAGGCGGCGGTGGCGTTAACGCCGTCAACCGCATGATTGAGGCCGGGCTGAAGGGAGTCGAATTCATTGCGGTGAACACCGACGCCCAAGCCCTGTTGATGTCGGACGCTGATGTCAAGCTGGACGTTGGCCGCGAGTTGACCCGAGGGTTGGGCGCTGGCGCCGACCCAGAGGTGGGACGCCGGGCAGCCGAGGACCACTCCGAAGATATCCGCGAGGTCCTAGAGGGCTCTGACATGGTCTTTGTCGCCGCCGGCGAAGGCGGCGGCACCGGTACGGGCGGCGCGCCGGTGGTGGCTCGAATCGCGCGTGAACTTGACGCCCTGACCGTGGGCGTGGTGACAAGGCCATTTGCCTTTGAAGGCCGGCGCCGGGCCGAACAAGCCGATGACGGCATCGAAAACCTGCGCGGCGAAGTCGACACCCTGATTGTCATCCCCAACGAACGCTTGATGCAGATTTCGGATCCTGGCATCTCGATCCTTGAAGCCTTCCGGCACGCCGACCAGGTCTTGCTCTCCGGCGTGCAGGGCATAACCGACCTGATCACCACACCAGGTTTGATCAACGTCGACTTTGCCGATGTCGAAGCCGTCATGAAGGGCGCCGGTTCAGCCCTGATGGGCATTGGCGCGGCCCGTGGTGAAGACCGCATGCTCAAGGCGGCCGAGATCGCCATTTCTTCGCCACTACTAGAGGCTTCGATTGATGGCGCTCACGGCGTTTTGCTGTGCATCCAAGGTGGCTCGGATGTGACGCTGGCTGAGGTGGCCCAGGCCGCCACGCTGGTCGAGGAGGCTGCCAACAAATCAGCCAACATCATTTACGGCCAAATCATCGATGACGCCTTGGCTGATGAGGTTCGTGTCACCGTCATTGCGGCCGGCTTTGACCGTTCCGATGCCAAGCTACCGCCGCTGGAAAAACCCGCCGCCGAGGCGGACACACCAAGCAGCGACGAAGCCAAATCTGCCGATAAACCGGAAGACTCCACTGGAGACAAACCAGCCGAAGACCAAACCGACCGGCCGGCCGGCGGCTTAAGCACGCCGGCAGCGGCCAATCAAGGCGCCACGCCACCGGTCGCAGCGCTGCCTGGTCTAGCCACGCCGGCGGCGTCGGTGGCGCCGTCGAGTCTCGCTGAGAAGGCTCCACCCCCGGGCGAAGACGAAGCCAATGGTCAGGATAAGGCCGAAGCGACAGGCGCCATGCCGACCGCGCCGGTGCCCTTGGCACCGGTCTTTGACCAGCTCAAGCGCCGGCATCAGACCAAGGCTGGCCCTTCAGATCTGGACGTGCCTGATTTCCTAAAGGATTGACCTCCGTCCTAGCCGGGTTCACCGGCGCCGAGTTAGACCTGGCCGCACCTGGGGCTTTAGCTGCCCTGGCGACGCGGGCCGGCTGCCCAGTGGTGGTGGCACGCCAAGTCCACGGCAGCGATTTGATTTGGGTCGAAGGCAGGCCAGCCCAAGCCGTGAGCGATGCCGGGACTGGCGATGGGTTGGCGACGCAGCGCCAAGGTGTGGCGTTAGTGGTCAAAACGGCCGATTGCGTTCCGGTCTTGCTGGCCGCCCCAACTGCCCCTCTCCCCGTGGTGGCTGCCGTTCACGCTGGTTGGCGCGGTGTTCTTGGGCGGATCGTGCCGCAAGTGGTGGCGCAACTGCGGGCCAAGGGGGTTGGGGCGATTGAGGCCGCCATTGGACCGGCTGCCTGTGGGCAATGCTACGAAGTTTCGGCCGAATTGGCTGGACGGTTTAGGGCCGCCGGGGAGATTGTCTCTCGCACCCGGCAGGGCACTCCTTCGCTCGAATTGGCTGCCGCGGTTGAACGGCAATTGCGGGCTAGCGGTCAAATCAGCCAGATTTGGCGTAGTGGCAAATGCACTATTTGCAGTGCCGGTTACTTCAGTTATAGGCGCCAAGGAACGGCGGCCGGGCGTCAATGCGGCTTCATCGCCATGTGGCCAAGTGACAACACGCCGGAGAAATTGCCGCCTAAGAGCGCCCTTGGCGCTTTAGGTTGGCGTTGGGCAACTTCCCCGCCCTGAATAGGAGAGAAATAATGGCTGGTTCGATGCGCAACGCAATGAGGCGGCTTGGCTTGGCGCCGGCCGAATCAGACGAGTACGTCGACTACTACGAAGGCAGCGAACAGCTGGCTGACGTCACCCCAATCAGTCGTGGCGTCGGAGGCTATGAAGCTCCAATGGCTGAGAGTGACGCGATGCACCGAATCGTGACAGCGCGCCCACGCGGTTACAACGAAGCCAAGACCGTTGGCACGCCGTATCGCGAAGGCGTTCCGGTGATCATGAACCTGACCGATGTGGTTGGCGAAGTTGACGCTCAACGGCTAGTCGACTTTGCCGGCGGAATGACCTATGCCCTGAGAGGCAGGCTAGAGCGAATCACTCAGCGAGTGTTCTTGCTGACGCCGGCCTCAGTCGAAATCTCCCAGGTCGAGGCCGCACCGCGGCGCGATTTCGACAGCGAGTAGCCGCATTGCATCTGGCCGGCGTAATAGTGCTTGCCAGTGCCCAGATTTACCTGTTGTTGCTGGTATGCCGCATGGTGATAGATCTGGTGATCTCGTTTGCGCGAGGCTGGCGGCCAAGGGGAATCGCGGCCGGCGCGGCTGAAATTGTCTTCGTTATGACTGATCCCCCAATCAAGTTGGTGCGTCGGTTCATGCCGCCTCTCAGACTCGGCGCGATTGCCCTGGATCTAGGTTTCATCGTCGTGGTGTTCGCCGTGGCTTTCGTGGCCTACCTGGGCGCGATAATGGCCTCAGGGTGACACCGACGGCCAGGCATAACGCACATTGGCCGTAGAATCGGCTAGCGTATAGACCTAAGTCAAAGCCCCTGGCGGGGCTCCGATACTTAAGGAACCAAAAATGGCGCAACTGACAGCAGATGATGTTGTCCTGAAGAAGTTTCAGCCCACCAAATTTCGTGAGGGTTATGACCAGGTCGAGGTTGATGACTTCCTGGACGAGGTCGCCGTCTCAATGCGCGAATTGGCGGCCGAAAACGAAGAGCTAAAGGCCAAATTGGCCGCGGCCGAGGCACGTGTGGCCGAGCTTGAGCGCGACGGCGCTTCGGCAAATCCCGGAACCCTGCCGCCGCCAGTGGCCCCGCCACCACCGCCACCCGAACCGGCCCCCGCCCCGCCACCCGAACCGGCCCCGGCCCCGCCACCACCGCCGGCCCCCGCCCCGCCACCACCGCCGGTACCGGCTCCATTCCAGGGGCGCGAGTCTGATTCTGAATCAGCCACCGGCATGTTGGCCTTGGCCCAAAAGCTGCATGATGAATATGTCCGGGCCGGTCAAGAAGAGGGCGACCAGATCTTGTCAGAAGCCAAGATGAAGGCCGCCACGATCATGCGCGAGGCTGAGGAAAGCTCGGCCAGGACGCTGGCGCAGTTGGAGCAAGACCGGGCTGTGCTGGAGCGCAAGATCGATGAACTGCGCATCTTTGAGCGCGACTACCGGACCCGGCTGCGGACCTACCTGGAGAACCTGCTGGCCGATGTCGACGGTCGCGGCCAGCCCAGCAGCGACCGGATCTGATCGCCCAAAGATAGTGGCGGCTGCGGCGCCTTTAGACCGCGGCTGGCTGTAGGCTGCTGCGAGTGAACCGACGCGCGCGGTCAAAGGCTCCCTTACCGGCCTGGTCCTTCCTAGTGGTGGTGGCTGGCCTGGTCTACGTAATCGACCAATACTCCAAGGCTTGGGCCCTGGAGGCGGTTTCGAACCGCCATGTCAATCTGCTGGGCAACTGGCTGGTGCTGCGCCTAAGCCAAAACCCCGGGGCGGCGCTGTCAATTGGTTCGTCCTTCACGGTGGTCTTCACCGTGCTGGCGGCGACGGTCTCAGTCGGCATCATCCTTTACGCCCGCCGGGTCCGCTCGCGCGCTTGGGCCATAGTCCTGGGACTGCTGCTGGCCGGCGCCCTGGGGAACCTGACCGACCGGCTGTTTCGCCCGCCGGCCTTTGGCCGCGGCCATGTGGTTGACTTCATCGCCTACGGTGACTGGTTCATTGGCAACGTGGCCGATATCGCCATCGTGGCAGCCATGGTTCTGATTATGATCGGTGCGATTCGCGGTATCCCCATGGCCGGGGAAACCCCGGCCAAACCGAAGGCGGCCCCTAAAGCCGGCCCTTCCGGCATCGGGCGACGGGCCGTTGCCAAGTCAGCTGGGAGATACGAACAAGACGATCCACCCGACATTATGCTCAGGCCGCCCAAACATGCGGCCGGAGAACCCAAGGACCTGCCCCACGAGTTGCCCGCCGAAGAGGCCGATGAGTCAGCCGAGGTGCTTTTCGACTTGCCGGGCCAGGCCCAGGCGGGCCAAGCAATTGATCAGCCAGACCCGCCGCCCAGCGGGGCTGAGGTGTCCCAAGGGGCCGGCGAGGGCCTGGCGCATCAGGACAATGACGAGGTCGAGGAGCAGATTGAGGTGCTCTTCCAACTGCCTGGTCAGGACGAGGCAGAGGTTTGATCCGCGAATTGCCGGTGCCAGAGTCACTGGCCGGAATGCGCCTGGACGCGGCGGTGGCGCGGCTAACCGGTCTGAGCCGGACCAAAGTGGTCGAAATGGCGGCACAGGGCCTAATCGAAGTCGAGGGCGAGGTGGTGGCCAAATCGGCTCGGTTAGAGGCCGGCCAGTGGCTGCGAGTCGAATTGGGCGACCAGGACACCCGCCCGGCGCCTGTGGTCGACTTGGCTGTGGTCTACGAGGACGATGACCTGGTGGTGGTCGACAAACCAGTCGGAGTAGCGGCGCATAAAGGTCCGGGCTGGGACGGGCCCACGGTGATCGGTTCGCTGGAGGCTTCCGGCCACAAAGTGGCAGCCTCCGGCCCACCAGAACGGCACGGTGTGGTCCAACGCTTAGACGTCGGCACCTCAGGGCTGATGATGGTGGCCAAATCCGAGGTGGCCTATTCGGTGCTGAAACAAATGTTCCGCCACCGCCAGGTCGAAAAGGACTACCACGGAGTGGTCCAAGGCCTGCCACACGACCTCATCGGCACCATCGACGCGCCAATTGGCCGGGTTCCGGGGGCTTTCAAGTTCGCCGTGGTGGCTGGCGGCAAACCGGCCGTCACACATTACGAGCTGATCGAGGCCTTCGCCGGGGCCTCGCTACTGCGAGTTGGCCTGGAGACGGGGCGGACCCACCAAATCCGAGTGCATTTATCAGCCATAGGTCACCCGCTGCTGGGTGACCCTTTCTACGGCGGCCAAAGCGCTCTAGCTGCTCGCTTGGGCCTAGAACGGCAGTGGCTGCACGCCGTTGGCCTGCGTTTTTCCCATCCGGTCACCGGCCTGCCAGTGCGGCTCGAAGCCCAATACCCGAAGGACCTGGAAGCCACCTTGGCTCTGTTGCGCGAGTCTTGAACAGCTCGCAGGCGGGGCCCATTTAGACTGGGTGGCTGTGTCACGCGGGGGGTCAGCTTCAGGTTTTGTCCACCTTCACGTGCACACCGAATACTCCATGCTGGACGGTGCCGCCAGGATCGATGATCTGCTAGATAGGGCGGTTGACCTGGGGCAAACGGCCATTGCCACAACTGATCATGGTTTTGTTTTCGGGGCCTATGAGTTCTGGTCGAAAGCCAAGGCGCGGGACATCAAACCGATTATTGGCCTTGAGGCTTATGTCACGCCCGGCACGGCCCGCCAGGATAGGACCCGGGTCTTATGGGGCGGGCCGGAGGACAAGGCCGATGACGTGTCGCAAGGTGGTTCCTACACTCACCTAACCTTGTTGGCCCGTTCGACTGCCGGTATGCACAACCTCTTCCGCTTGGCTTCACTGGCCTCGATTGAGGGCATGTTGTACAAGCCTCGAGCCGATAGGGAGTTGTTCTCCCGCTACGGTGAGGGGCTGATCGCTTTGAGCGGCTGCCCCTCAGGGGAAATCCAAACCCGTTTACGCCTAGGCCAATACTCCGAAGCCCTCCGGGCGGCGGGTGAACTCCAGGACATTTTTGGCCGAGACAACTTCTTTGTTGAAGTTATGGATCACGGCATTGAACTCGAAAGGCGGGTGGCCGGTGACCTGATCCGCCTGGCCAGTGATCTGGGGGCGCCACTGGTGGCGACCAATGACCTGCACTACACCAAGGCCGAGGACGCCGGTTCACATGAGGCGCTGCTATGTGTCCAGTCCGGCACCACTTTGGACAACCCAGACCGTTTCCGTCTGAGCGGCCAGGGCTACTACCTCAAGTCTGGCGAAGAAATGCGCCAGATGTTCCGCGAACTGCCCGGGGCCTGCGACAACACTTTGGCGATAGCTGAACGCTGTGAGGTTAAGTTCGCTGAGGCGCCGGGTAAGTACATGCCCAGGGCGCAGGTTCCAGCTGGCGAATCCGAAACCTCTTGGTTCATCAAAGAGGTCGAACGCGGCCTGCATTGGCGCTACGGCGGACAGGTGCCGCGGGCGGTGGCTCTGCGAGCCGCCACCGAAACCAAGGTCATCACCGACAAAGGCTACGAAGGCTACTACTTGGTGGTGGCAGATTTCGTCAATTGGGCTAAAACCCAGGGCATCCGGGTGGGACCTGGCCGGGGCAGCGGGGCTGGTTCTATGGCGGCCTACGCCATGGGTATTACCGAACTTGACCCTTTGGCCAACGGGCTGATTTTCGAACGCTTCTTGAACCCCGACCGCCCGTCGATGCCGGACTTCGACATCGATTTTGACGAGCGCCGGCGCGGTGAGGTCATCAAATACGTCTCCGACAAATACGGCAGTGACCGCGTCGCCCAAATCGTCACCTACGGCACCATCAAGGCCAAACAGGCTATGAAGGACGCAGCCAGGGTGCTGGGCTTCCCTTATGGCGCTGGGGAAAAAATGACCAAAGCATTTCCGCCGCCGGTGCTGGGAAAAGACATTTCGCTCAGTGCCGTTTACGACGAATCAAATGACCGCTACAAAGAGGCCGAGGAGTTCCGCCAACTAGTTGGCGCCGACCCTGATCTGGAAAAAATCCTGGAAACGGCTAAGGGCCTGGAGTCGCTAAAGCGCCAATGGGGGGTTCACGCGGCCGGCGTCATCATGTCTTCGGTGCCCCTACTTGACGTCATTCCGCTGCTGCGGCGGGAACAAGACGGCACAATCATCACCCAGTTTGACTACCCGGCCTGCGAAAAATTGGGCCTGGTCAAAATGGACTTTCTTGGCCTGCGCAACTTGACCATCCTCGATGATGCTTTGGCGGCGATCCGGCACAACGGCAAACAGCCACCGGTGCTGGAAGAACTGCCTCTTGACGATGGAGAGACCTATGTTCTGTTGTCCTCCGGCGAGACTTTAGGGGTTTTCCAGCTTGATGGTGGCGGCATGCGCTCGCTGCTTCGCCAACTCAAGCCGGACAACTTTGAGGACATCTCGGCCGTTCAGGCGCTTTACCGCCCAGGGCCAATGGGAACAGATACACACACCAACTACGCCTTGCGCAAAAACGGTCTCCAGCCAATCAAGCCGGTCCACCCGGAGTTGGCCGAGCCTCTGAAAGACGTCCTGGCCAGCACCTATGGCTTGATTGTCTATCAAGAGCATGTCATTTCGATTGCCCAGAAGCTGGCTGATTTCTCCCTTGGCCAGGCTGATTCGCTGCGGCGGGCCATGGGCAAAAAAGACAAAGCTGAACTTGACAGGCAGTTCAGACCGTTTTCCAAAGGCATGACCAAGCATGGTTACTCCCAAGACGCCATTGACACCATTTGGTCAATCTTGTTGCCCTTCTCTGACTACGCCTTCAACAAAGCCCATGCCGCCGCCTATGGCTTGATCAGTTACTGGACCGCCTATCTCAAGGCCCACTTTCCGGCCGAATACATGGCGGCCTTGCTCACCTCCACCCGTGGAGACAAGGATAAATCAGCCGTCTACCTGGCTGAATGTCGCCGCATGGGGATTACGGTGCTGCCGCCCGATGTCAATTCCTCTCAGGCTGCTTTCACTCCAGTGGGCGCCGACATTCGTTTTGGTCTCGAAGCGGTGCGGAATGTTGGCGCCGGGGTGGTCGAATCGATTGTCGAAGCCAGGGGGGCCAAGGGCCAGTTCACTTCGTTTCAGGATTTCCTCGACAAAGTGGCCGTTACGGTCTGCAACAAACGGGTGATCGAATCGCTGATCAAGGCCGGGGCCTTTGATTCGTTTGGTCACCCCCGCCGAGCCTTGCTGACGGTCTACGAAGAGGCCATCGACCAGGTCATCAACCTCAAACGGAACGAGGCGGCCGGCCAATTCGACCTATTCGGTGGGCTTGATGACCGGGCCGCCTTCAGTTGTGAAGTGCCCGATTTGCCGGAGTGGGACAAGTCGGTGGCCCTTGGTTTTGAGCGGGACATGCTGGGCATGTACGTCTCTGACCATCCTTTGCGTGGCTTGGCTGGCGGGCTTGAAGCGGCGGCCAGTCATGTCACACCGGAGCTGTCAGACCCAGAGACCACACCCGACGGCCGGGAGGTGACCGTGACCGGTCTGCTGACCCAGCTGGCCCGCAAGACCACCAAAAAGGGTGACATGTGGGCTACCGCCACCCTGGAGGATCTGCATGGTTCGGTCCAGGTGATGTTCTTCCCCAAGACCTACAAGCAGGTGGCCAGGGATTTGGCCGAAGACCTGGTGGTTGGCGTGTCCGGACGGGTTAACCGGCGGGACGAGGAGTTGTCGTTGTACGCCAGCCGGCTTGAGGTGCTCAAACTACACCCCGAAGGTCAAACCGCCCGGCCAGTTGAGATCACACTTCCGGCCAACCGGGTCAACGAAGCCATCGTGGCTCAGTTGCGGCTTGTGCTGGCTTCCCATCCCGGCGACAGCGAAGTCTGGCTCCGCCTGACCAGACCCCATGGCACCACTGTGCTCAGACTCAATCACGGCATCAGAGTCAAATACTCAACCGAGCTCTTCGGTGACCTCAAAGGCCTGCTGGGGGAGCGTTGCCTGGGGTGAAGCCGGCCTGGCTGGCCTTGGGCAGCCAGGGCCTGGCGGGTTTGGTGCTGGGCCAGGTTTGGGCTTACTTGGCGCCGCAGCCGCAGGCTTTTTGGACAGGCACAACTTGGGCGGCTATGTACGATGTCGGCTTTAGGGCTGCCGCTGACAGCCTCTTTGCCGTCCTGGGCTTGGCGGCCGGTCTGGTGGTTGGGTTCTATCTGGCGGCCGTGGCCAACCGGGTCCAGCCGGTTCGCCGCCTGGCCTGGTGGCTTTTGGGTGCGCTGGTTGGTTCGGGGCTGGCCTATGTCACCGGCATGTTGGTGACCGGCTCGTTTGGGCCGGTCCCAACGACACGTGACCTGGTCAGGGCTCCACTTGGCCTTGATGCCTACGGCGTGATGCTGGTTTGGCCGGTCGCGGCAATGTTGGCGCCAGCCCTGGCGACGGCTCTGCGCTGGCTGTTCTCCCGGTCGACGGCCGCCACCGAGGTCGACCCCCCAGGCCCACCGTCCCCACCAATCCCGCCAGGTTGAGCCTTGGCACAACCTGCCACCCGGCCCTCCACCAACACCCGCCAGGTTGAGCCTACGCATAAGGTCCCCACCCGCCACCCGGCCCTCCACCAACACCCGCCAGGTTGAGCCTACGCATAAGGTCCCCACTGGCCAGGTTGAGTTTTGGCATAACTTGGTTATGCCAAAACTCAACCTGGCCGGGAATGGAGGTGTGGGCTGCGTCTTTGGTGCGTCGCCACAGGGGTGTGTGGGGCGGCCTAGACTGGGCGGCGTGATGAGAAGAATCGATCTGCGTGGGGTCGGATTGACGCCGGAGGTGTTGGCCCAGGCCTTGCCGCGGGCCGAAGTCGACGTCGAGGCAGTTCTAGACCAAGTGCGGCCCTTGATGGCAGAAGTGGCGCAGCGCGGCCAGGCGGCCCTGATCGAGCAAGCTGAGCGCTTTGACGGCGTTGTCCCGCCAACGATCGAGATCTCAGCCGAGCGCTGCCAGGCAGCCCTGGATCGGCTTGACCGGGGGGTCAGGCGCGGTCTCGAGGTCGCCATCGAACGCACCAGGGTGGTCCACCGAGCCCAAATCCCGCCGGACCTGGAAGTCGAGCTGGCTGACGGGGCCAAGGTGGCTCAGCGCTGGATTCCGGTCGAACGGGTTGGACTGTACGTGCCTGGGGGTCTGGCGGTATACCCCAGCTCGGTGGTTATGAACGTGGTGCCAGCCCAGGAGGCTGGCGTTGGCCATTTGGCGGTCGCCAGCCCGGCCCAGGCGGACCACGGCGGACTGCCGCATCCGACCATCTTGGCTGCCTGCGCCATGCTCGGAGTTGACCAGGTCTTGGCGGCTGGTGGCGCCGGCGCCATCGCCATGTTTGCCTATGGCATTGCCGGCCTGGTCCAACCGGTTGATGTTGTCACTGGCCCGGGCAATATCTGGGTGGCTGCGGCAAAACGCCTAGCCCTGGGTGTGGTCGGTATCGACGCCGAGGCCGGTCCCACCGAAATCGCCATAGTTGCCGATGGCAGCGCTAACCCGGACCACATTGCGGCCGACCTGGTGGGCCAGGCCGAGCACGACCCGTTGGCGGCTTCAGTGCTAATCACAACCAGTCCCAGACTGGCCGATGAAGTTGATCAGTTGACCGAGGCCAGGAGCCAGGCCACCAAGCACGCCGCCAGGGTGAACCAGGCCCTGACCGGGCCGCAATCAGGTTTGGTCATAGTCAGCGACATGGACGCGGCAGTTGAGGCGGCCAACCGCTATGCCGCCGAACACCTCGAAATCCAGACCGCCAACGCCAGCCAGCTGGCCGAGCGAATTCATTCGGCCGGCGCCATTTTCGTGGGCGCTCACACCCCGGTACCGCTCGGGGACTACCTGGCCGGATCCAATCACGTCCTGCCAACCGGTGGCACTGCCCGGTTTGCCAGTGGCCTGGGTGTAACCTCCTTTCTCAAGTCGGTCCAACAAGTCACCTACAGCCAAGCCGCCCTACAGCAAGTCGCAGCTCATATTGAAGCCTTGGCCAAGGCCGAGGATCTTCCGGCCCACGGCGAGGCGGTTGGGGCAAGGCTGAAGGACAACAGCTAGTACCGGCGCGCCCCTGGGGGCGCGCCAGCCAGTCAGTGGCTCTTGTGGTAGTTGGGAGCCTCGACCACCATTTCGATGTCATGCGGGTGAGACTCTTTGAGACCGGCCGCGGTGATGCGGATGAATTGGCCTTTGTCTTTGAGCTCGGCGATCGAACGGGCGCCAACGTAGAACATCGATTGGTGCAGCCCACCAACCAGCTGGCCGGCGACGGCACTGAGCGGCCCGCGGTAGGGCACTTGACCCTCGATGCCCTCAGGCACCAAATCGTCGTCGGAGGCGACATCGGCCTGGAAGTAGCGGTCCCTCGAATATGACCGTTGGCCGCGTGAGGCCATTGCCCCGAGCGAGCCCATGCCGCGGTAATGCTTGAACTGTTTGCCCCGGACAAACACCAATTCGCCCGGCGATTCATCGCAGCCGCCCAGCAGCGAACCCAGCATTACCGTCGAGGCCCCGGCGACCAAAGCCTTGGCGATGTCACCGGAGTACTGGACACCGCCATCGGCGATAACCGGCACGCCAGCCGGCTGGCAAGCCTTGGCAGCCTCATTGATGGCCGTCAACTGGGGCACGCCCACGCCGGCCACCACCCGCGTGGTGCAAATCGAACCGGGCCCAATACCGACTTTGACACCGTCCGCACCGGCTTCGACCAGGGCCTGGGCGCCGGCCCGGGTGCCAACGTTGCCGCCAACAATGTCAACCCCGCGGGTGGCCGGGTCGGCCTTGAGCCGGGCGACCACATCAAGCAGGGCCTGAGTGTGGCCGTGGGCGGTATCCACCACCAGCAAATCGACCCCGGCCTCGATCAAGGCCTGGGCCCGTTCCATGGCGTCGCCAAAAAACCCCATGGCGGCGCCAACTCGCAGCCGGCCGTCTGCGTCCTTGGCGGCGTTGGGATACTGCTGGGCTTTGACGAAATCCTTGACCGTGATCAGGCCTTTGAGACGGCCGTCAGAATCGACGATCGGTAGCTTCTCGATGCGGTGTTTGGCCAGCAGGGCCTCAGCGGCTTCGGGGCTAACCCCAACTGGTGCGGTCACCAGTGGCTGTGGCGTCATAGTTGAGCCCACCGTCCGGCTGGTGTATTCCGACCGGGGCACAAAGCGCAGGTCACGGTTGGTGATGATGCCAACCAGCACGCCGCCGCTATCGAGCACCGGCAAGCCGGAAACACGGTATTGGCCGCATAAGGCATCTAGTTGGTCCAAGGTGGCTTGCGGCGAAACCGTTAGCGGGTCGGAAACCATACCGGATTCTGACCGTTTGACCCGGTCAACCTGGGCGGCTTGGTCGGCGATGGGCAAGTTTCGATGGATCACGCCAAGGCCGCCGTGCCGGGCCATGGCCACGGCCATACGGGCCTCGGTGACAGTGTCCATGGCTGATGAAACCAGCGGCACATGCAGAGAGATATTGCGCGAAACCAAGCAGTCGGTTGACACTTCGGAGGGCATGACATCGCTGTGACCAGGCATCAACAGGACGTCACCAAAGGTCAGGCCTTCGTCGATGGACAACTTGGACCCGGCGGCCGGGCCCTCAACCGAGCGTGGTTCCACGCCCCCAATGCTAGCGCCGCCAAACGGCCCGGCAGTGGAAGGCCAAACAGGCTGGAGGGTATCTTGGGCGCATGGAGCAGGCCCCACGACCAGACGAACTCGCCCGTGCTAGAGCTATGGTTGACCAGGTCACCGGCGCCTTTACCAGCCGCGTGATTGGCCAGGAACGCCTGCGCTGGTCCCTTTTGATCACCATGGTGGCCGGCGGCCACATTCTGGTCGAATCAGTTCCGGGCCTGGCCAAGACCACGGCCGCCAAGACTCTGGCCGCAGCTTTCGACGCTTCCTTCGCCCGGATCCAATGCACCGCTGATCTAATGCCGAGCGATATTGCCGGCACCCAGATCTACGACTACACCAAAGGCAGCTTCAATACGGTGATTGGTCCGGTCAGAGCCAATTTTGTGTTGGTCGACGAGATCAACCGGGCCAACGCCAAAACCCAGTCTGCCCTGCTTGAGGCGATGGAGGAGCGCCAAGTCACCATCGCCGGGGAGAACCATGCCTTGCCTGATCCGTTCATGGTTGTGGCGACCCAAAACCCGATTGAACATGAGGGCACTTTCGAGCTGCCGGAAGCCCAGGTTGACCGCTTCTTGCTGAAAGAGGTCATGACCTACCCCGACCTGATGCAAGAAGTCGCCATCATGGAGCGCATTGAGACGACCGACTACCGCGACGAGGCGGCCGTGCGCACGGCTTTTGGCGCCCAGGACATTGCCTACCTGCAGGCCTTGGCCCGGCGGGTCTACGTCGATAGGGCGATCAAGGACTACATTTCCCGCCTGGTGCTGGCCACCCGTGAGCCGGGCCGGTTCATCGATCCGGTTCTGGCCAATTGGGTCGAGCTGGGCGCCTCACCGCGGGCCTCAATTGGCTTCCTCAAGGCTGGGCGGGCCCTAGCCTTGCTGGTTGGCCGCGACCACGTCCTGCCGGAAGACATCCATTTCCTGGCCAAATCCGTTTTGCGCCATCGGATTTGCTTGACCTACGAGGCGGTGGTCCAAGGCGTTAGTCCTGAACAGGTGATCGACGCGGTCTTTGCCGCCACGCCGACCCCCTAATCGCTATGCAGACAACCATGGATTCGGTCCGGCGTCTCTTCGCCGACCTGGCCAAACGGCCTGTGCGCACGGCCCTGGCCGGAGCCTATGCCTCTGTCTTCATCGGTCGTTCGCTCGACTTCGAAGACTTGCGCGAATATGTGCCAGGTGATGACGTCAAGGCAATCGACTGGAAGGCCACGGCTCGCTCGCCCCGTGTGTTGGTGCGCCGGTCAGTGGCGGAGCGTCGCCACCACCTGGTACTAGTAGTTGACACCGGCCAAGCCATGGTCGCCACTGCCCCAGATGGCCAAGCCAAATCAAATCTGGCTGGAGCCATGGCCGGTGTTTTTGCCCTGCTGGCCCTGGCCCATGGTGACTTGATTTCGGCCTATTGGGGAGATGCCAACCAGCGTTGGTCACTGCCGCCGCGTGGCCGGGCCGCGCACGGTGACCTGCTGTTGAAAAGCCTCAACCTGGCCTGGTCCAACCAGCCCGGCGCCTCAGCCATCGACCAGGTTATGGACAAGGCCACCAAAACGTCTCGCCGGCGGGGCGCGGCGATTGTCATCAGTGACAACACCGGCCTTGGGCCGGGCAGCGAACAGGGCCTTCGCCAACTCCAGCTTCTCCATGAGGTCATGGTGGTCCGAGTGGCAGACCTGGCACCGGCTTCGCCCCTGGCAGCCGGCGCGGTCGACCTGATTGACGGTTTGACTTTTGGTGAGGCTATTCGCGGGGGTCAGGCCGCGGCTGAACAGGCCCTGGCCCTGGATCTGGTGGAAAATCGCGATATGACCGGCAAACTGGCCGCCATGGGCATCGCCACCGTCCGCTTGGCGGCTATGGACGAAGTTTTGTTCAAGGTCATCGAAATCCTCGAAAGGCACCGGCATGTGGCGCGCTGAGGCTGACCTGCCCGGCGCCGTAGTGCCGCCGCTGGGTTACAGCCAGGCCTGGCTGTTTGGCGGCATTGGGCTGGTCTTGGCGACCGGTGTGATGGTGCTGGCGGCCTTCTGGTTGACCCGCCGCCGCCCAGAGCCTCAGGGGGCCCCAGCCAATCAGGCAGCGGCCTCTCCGCCGGCCGATCCAGCCTGGGCGTTGGCCCAGATCGACAGCATTGAACGGGCCTGGAGCGTCCAGCTTTTGTCCTTCCGCCAAGTCCACCACCAGTTGTCTGCTGTGGTCAGGGCTTGTGCCAGCGACCAGTTGGGCCTGCCGGCCAGGCAATTGACCTTGCATGGCTTGGAGTCGGCGGGCAGGCCACAATTGGGCCAGGTGGCTGTGTTGGTGCGGTTTTTGTATCCGGCCCAGTTTGGCCTGAAGGCGGCCAGTACCGTGCCCGATGCCGTCTACCGGGCCCGTCAGGTGGTGGCACAGTGGCTTTGACTTGGCCTTGGTTGTTCTTGGTGGGTTTGGCCGCCATTGTCGTGGCCGGCGTCCTTGGCTACCGGCGTCCCAGCCGGCACCCCAGTCCGGGCCAGGCTGTGCGCCTGGCCGGCGCCGCCAAATACCTCGACCTGCCGGCCGTCAAGGCTGGGATTGATCGCGGGCGGCGCAGCGCCATCGCCACCTTGGTCTTGGCGGCAGTGACAGCCTCCGGGGCCACCTTGGTGGCCGCCCGGCCGGTCGAACGGCAGGACATCACAGCCGAGGTGCGCAACCGTGATGTTGTCTTATGTCTCGATGTCTCAGGCTCAATGGCAGAAACCAACCTTGGCCTAATCGAGGCCTACCTGGCGCTGGTTGAAGGCTTCAGGGGTGAGCGGGTGGCTCTGTCGATTTTCAACGCCCGGTCAGTTACGGTTTTCCCGCTGACAGACGACTACGACTTTATGCGGACCAAATTGGAAGAGGTCAGTAGAATGATCGAAGCCTCGCAGGAGGATTTCATCGGTTCACTTGCTCTACTGGCCACGCTTGATCCGGTTGGCGACTATTCGTCACTTATTCCAGACGGCCTGGCGACCTGTGTCCTAATGTTCGACAAACAAGACGAACAACGCTCGCGGTCGATTGTCTTTGCCACCGACAATGAACTCAACGGCACGCCTTTGGTGACCATGGCCGAGGCCGTGGCCTACGCCAATCAAATGAAAGCCAAGGTCTACGCCATAGACCCGGCCAGCGAAATCTCCAGACTCGAGGCCCGCGAGCTGGAAGAAGCCGCCCTAGCCACCGGTGGGCAGTTTTTCGACGCCTACGATCTGGACACTATCGACGAGGTCATCAGGCGAATCGCGGCTGAGCAGGCCGCACCGATCAAACTGCCGCCGCGCACCGTTGTGACCGACCTCCTGGGCCTGGGGGCCTGGCTGATCGGTCTTGGCACAGTGGCTTTGGTGGTGGTCCTAACCTGGTCAGTGGGCCAGGTCAGGAGGCGGCGTGATTAGCCCTTTGTGGCCGGCGTGGCTGGTCATCACATTGGTCGTTTTGGCTGCCGGGGCCCTGGTCTGGGTAGCCCTGAAGTCGCGCTTGGGTGGACGCTGGATCGAATTGGCACGCCGGGGGGCGATAGTGGCGTTGGCCGGAGTAATTGTGCTAAACCCGCAGTCAACCGCCGGTGTCAAAGCCGATTCGCAAAACCTCGACGTCTTTTTGGTGATCGACAATTCGATTTCCATGACGGCCGAAGACTACAACGGTGATTCGCCTCGCCTGGCCGGTGTGAACCAGGACATCGAAGACCTTTTAGCGGCCCATTCTGGGGCCAGGTTCTCGGTGGTGTGTTTTGCCAATACGGCCAGTGAACGTCTGGGACTAACCACAGACGCTTTGGCCGTGATGTCAGTGGTGGAGACGATCAAGCCGCCGCCAGAACCCTATGCCGGCGGAACCTCGATTGACGCGCCGCTGAAGTTGATGGCGCAAGTTATTGGCCGGGCGGCCGAGGCCAACCCTGGACGCGGCCGCCTGGTCTATTTCTTTTCCGATGGCGAACAAACCCGTGGGGCCAGAGTCAAATCTTTTGGCGAGCTGAAGGATCTGGTCAACGGCGGAGCGGTTTTCGGTTATGGCAGCGAGCAAGGTGGCCGCATGCCTGCCTCTGACGGTCTGGGTGGGCCCTTCACGCTTGACGCCCAAAGGCAGGCCGCCCTTTCCCGCATCGACCAGGCCGCCCTGGCCAAGATCGCTGATGAGGCCGGCTTGGGTTACCACCACCGGACCGAGCCCGGCGGCGTTGACAAGCTGGTGGCAACCGGGTCGTGGACCTCGCTTCCTGGTTCAACAACCGTTCAAGGCAGCCGATCCGTGGCTTGGCCGGCGGCAGTAGTGCTGTTGGGGCTGTGTCTTTGGGAGGTGGCGGCGGCGGCCGGGTGGTGGCGGCGGGCCAACCAACTGGCCCAACGGGCCAAGGTGGTCACTAAATGACCCGGCGCAGACGGCGGCGAGCCCTACTGCTGGTGGCGGCGGCGCCTTTGATGGCGGCGCTTTGGCTAGGTGGGGTCTTCGCCTTAGGGGCACGCGGCGTCGACCGCTTCGAAGCCCAAGTACCGGCCGCAGCCGAACAAGCCTTCTCCCTGGCCTCGAAACTGACGCCGGCCGAGCGGTTCAAAGCGCCATATGGCCAGGGCACGGCCAAGTTGGCACAAGGCCAACTGGCCGCGGCTGAGGCCCTGCTGCGTCAGGCCCTGGAGCTGGTGCCGGCCGGCGAACAGTGCCTGGTTCGGGTCAATTTGTCCCTGGCGATTGAGGCCCAAGGCGACGATGTTCTCAATACCGCCACCAACGCCGTCTTCCAAGCGGCGGTTGACCCGGACACGGTGGTTGGCCCAAATGACTCCCCGGCGCTCAAACGCTACAAAGATGCGCTGGCCGTGTTGCTGGACGGCGACTGCGGCCGTTTATCCCGTCCGGACGCCGCTACCAAGCAAACCGCCGCCTTGGCGATTGACCGTCTCAGGCAAAAGATCAGGCAAGCCGAAAAGGCCAGCTCCCAACCCAGTCCCAGTCCGCAGCCAAGCCCCAGTCCAACCGAACCGCCTGAAGAGGAAGGCGGTCCGTCCGATGACCTGCTGGACCAGCTGAGGGATCGAGAAAGGCAAGGCACTGAGCAGCTTCATCAAGGCCAAGACTTGGATCGTATTTGGGGTTCGGAGGGTGATTTGGGTAGGCGTCCGCCCGGCACCGACCCATCGAGACCTTGGTGAACAGCCTGGTCCCAAGCCCTGACACCCAAGCCCTGACACCCAAACCCTGACACCCAAACCCTGACACCCAAACCCTGACCAGCCCCGAACCTCGACCACACCCCTTTCCGCGAGGTTGAGCCCTGGCATAATTCCCACCGGCCGCACAACTCAGCCACCAGAGCCAGCCCCACAAGTCACCGGGAGCCAACCCCCGACCACTGTCTTTTGCCGCCAGGTTGAGCCCTGGCATAATTCCCACCGACAGTCCACCAATCACCGTTTTCGAACCCAGGGCAGGCGAAATGACAGTTATCCAATGGGGCATTTGGGCTACCGGCTTGATCGCCCAGGATTTCACCAAGGATCTTCAAACCAGTGGGCACAACGTTGCGGCTGTTGGTTCGCGACAGATCGACCGGGCCAGGGCTTTCGCCCAGCAGTTCGACCTGCCCAAGGCCCATGGCAGTTTGGAAGACCTGGTGGCCGACCCGGCGGTCGATGTGGTCTATGTGGCCAGTCCACATCCCTTCCACCTTGAGGCGGCCTTGGCTGCGGTTGAGGCGGGCAAGGCAGTGCTGGTTGAAAAACCTTTCACGCTGACAGGGGAGCAGGCGCGCCAACTGCGGCAGGCCGGCATCGGCCGGGGTGTGGTTGTGATGGAGGCGATGTGGACGCGCTTCTTGCCCCATTACCGCTACCTGCGCCGCCTGGTGGACCAGGGACAAATCGGTGATGTCCTGATGGTGGCGGCGGACCACACCCAATCGCTGCCAACTGAGGCCAGCCATCGCCTCAATGACCTCAAGCTGGGCGGTGGCGCGCTGCTTGACCTTGGCGTCTACCCAATCTCGTTGGCTTATGACTTGTTGGGGCCACCATCCAAAGTGGCGGCCTCGGCCACCTTCAAACCAACCGGCGCTGACGCCCAGGTGGCCACGGTATTTGACCACGCCGACGGCCGGCGGTCCTACACCCTGAGCGCATCGAACGCCCAGGGCGCCAACCGCGCCACCATCATTGGCAGCCAGGGCCGGGTCGAGTTGGAGCGGGTTTGGTACATGCCGACCACTTTGCGCCACTACGACGCAGCTGGTCAACTGGTTGAGACCTGGGACCAGGCGGTAGCCGGCCGCGGTATGCAATTCCAAGCCGAGCACCTTGAACAACTGATGGTCGCCGGCCCAAGCGACTCGCCCATTATGCCCATGGACCAGTCGGTGGCGATTATGGAACTACTTGACCAAATCCGCTCCATCATTGGGCTGAAGTACCCGTCAGAAGGCAACTAACCGGGGCTAGTTGCCGCCTCCCCGGGTAGCCGGCCGGCCAAAACGACCAGGGCCAGGTGCGCAAGGTGACGCGGGGCCGCCTAGGACTGGCCACTGTCGTTGGGTTTTGTTGCCCTCGCCTAGACTAGGTCGATGGTCGACTGGATTATGGCCCAGCACTTCGCTGTGGCCGCCATCACCCTGACGGTGGTGGCCGCTGTCCGGTCACAATGCACCTACTGGCTGGGCCGGGCCGTGCGGTCCGGCGTGGTCAAATCCGCCTGGGCCCAGCGGCTAAGCGCAGACGGTGGCTCCAAAGGCCGGCGTTGGTTGGAGCGGCGAGGCTGGCCCATTATCCCGTTGAGCTTTTTGACTATTGGCCTGCAAACCGCCGTCAACCTGGCCGCCGGCCTGGTCGGTTGGCGCTGGCCGCGCTACACCCTGGCTGCCATTCCTGGTTGGATCGCCTGGGGTGTTATCTACGCCGCCGGCGGCCTGGCCATCTTTGGCGCCCTGATGGCCCTGGCCAAGGATTCGCCGATGCGGGCGGCGGCGATAATCCAGTTGGTGGTCTGCCTGATCGTGGCC
Source organism: Micrococcales bacterium (assembly GCA_009784895.1). Taxonomy (NCBI): domain Bacteria; kingdom Bacillati; phylum Actinomycetota; class Actinomycetes; order Micrococcales; species Micrococcales bacterium. The sequence continues at coordinate 47,260 of WQXJ01000006.1, forward strand.
GGGCTCTACATTGTCAGCCGGCGCCGGGCGTCTAAGGGCTAAGCCCGCTAGGCCCCACCTCATTTTTTTGCGAGGTTGAGCTTTGGCATACTCCGATTCTGCCGAGGCTCAACCTGGCGGGTGATGGGGCTGGTTAGGGGTGGGTTTGTGCGAGAGCTCAACCTGGCGGGTGATGGAGTTGGTGAGGGCGGGTTTGTGCCAAGGCTCAACCTGGCGGGTGATGGAGTTGGTGAGGGCGGGCTTGTGCGAGAGCTCAACCTGGCGGGTATTGGGGGGCTGGTTAGGGGTGGCGAAGTAGGGCGGCGGCGACAGCTCGTTCGAGGTTGATGGCGGTGTGGCCGATGGCGGCCGCGAGGTTGGGTTCGTTGGCGGAGATGGCCTCGAGGCGGTTAAACGGGCTGGGACCAGCTAGCTGAACCTGGCCCGCGAAAGCCCAAACCTCGGTGTGATGGCGTCTGGCCAGCTCAGCCACACCCCAGGGCGTTTTGCCGCCGGCAGTCTGGGCATCAATCGACCCCTCGCCAGTTAGGACCAGCCTGGCCCCGGCGATCAGTTCTTCTAGGCCAGTGGCTTGGGCCATGACCTCGACTCCGGGCCGGGCTTGGGCACCGAGGCAGGCCATCAGGGCTGCGGCCATACCGCCGGCAGCGCCGGCCCCAGGCGCCATCGCCACCGGCCGGCCGGTGGCGGCTTTCAGCAGCTCAGCCAGGTGGCCGATGGCCTGGTCGAGCCTGGACAGCTCGTCTTCACCAACACCTTTTTGTGGACCAAAGACATAGGTGGCGCCGTGTGGACCAGTTAGGGGGTTGGCCACGTCGCAGGCCAATTCGACCTCGACCTGGCGCCAGCGCGGGTCCAGCCCTGAGCAGTCGACCCGGGCCAAGGTGGTCAGGGCGGCGGCGCCGGGCGGCAGAGGCCGGCCGGCGGCATCGGCCAGGTGCACGCCCAGCTCTTGCAGCAGGCCGGCGCCGCCGTCATTGGTGGCGCTACCACCTAACCCAACTACGATTCTCCCCGGCCTGGCTGGTCGTGTTTTGGCCGGTGAGGCTGGCTTTTCCAGCGTCGGCCTGACCAGGTCAAGCCCGGCTGCCAAGAGCTGGCCGACCCCCCGGCTGCTAGCTCGCATGACATCGCGCTGGCTAGGTGGGATCAGGCCCAAGCCGACCGCCTGGGCCACCTCAACCACGGCCACCTGCCTGGCTGGGGCCCATCCCAAATCGGCCACGATTGGCTGGCCCAGGGCGTTGGTGGCTGGGACCTTGACCGTCTGGCCAGCCCAGGCCGCGGTCAGGAGGCGGCCCAGGCCCTCGCCGCCATCGGACATGGGAACCAGGTGACAACGGGCCTGAGGCCAAGCCGCCAGAACCCCACGCGCCATGGCCGCGGCGACCTTGTCCGCCTCAAGCGCCTCCTTGAACGAATCTGGCGCCACCACGACCACCGGCCCCACCTCGCTACCAGGGTCAGGGGCATCAGGTTTCTGCGTGGTTTGAATGAGGCCTTCGATCCCCTCAGTTTGACACAGACATAGACCGGGCCCAAGACGGCTGGGCCGGCGGCGGACAAGCTCGTCCTGATCGGTTTCCTCGATGTCACCTTGTGCCCGCTGCCTGGTGCGGTATGTTGCTTCTTTGGATGCTCCGACCGGAACCGCCCGCCAATGTCGATTCCCGATCACCCAAGGAGACAGTGTGGCCAACTCGTATGCCGACCTGCGGCGACAGCTTGACGCCCTTGCGCAGGAAAACGATCAGATCGAAGCTCTGGTTATGGTCGGGTCCAGGGCCATTGGCGAGGCCGACCAGGCGGCCGATCTAGACGCCGTGGTGGTGTCGAGTCAAGCCGACGAACTGTTGAACTCGCTGCGCTGGCTGGTACCGCTGGGTCAGATTTGGGCTTACTCCCTGGACAAGGTCATGGGCACTGTGCCGATGTTGTCGCTGCTCTTCGACGATGCCATGGCCCTGGATCTGGTGATAGTGCCGCCGGCGGCCCTGGAGGCGGGTGAGCAGGCCGAGGCCCTCGGCCAGATCCTGGGGCGGGGTCACGCTGTGGTCAAAGACAGTCTTGGCCTAGACCAGAAGCTGGCCAAGATGGCCAGCGAAAAGACCGACCGCCCCCATCAAAAAGAGTTCTCCAACGCGGTCGCCCAATTCTGGATTGACGCGGTTAGGGCGGCCAAATGGTTAGACCGCGGCGAGCTTTGGACGGCCAATCAGGTGATCGAGTGCCGGTTGAAATCCCTGTTGATCCGGATGGCGGCCTGGCGGGCCAAGGCCACCCATGGGCCGGCCTACGACACCTATTGGGATGGCCGGCGGCTGGAGGAGTGGGCCGGGCAGCGAACCTTGGAGGATCTGGCCAGTTGCCCACCTGGATCTGACCCCGATTCGCTGCGTCAAGCCTTATTCAACACGATGGATGTTTTTCGCCTGGCGGCCGTTGAAACTGCCAGCCGTTTTGGCTTGGACTACCCCGAGGCGGCCGACCGAAAAGCCACCGTGTGGGCCCGCACCTGGCCCTAAGGGGCTGGCCGGGTCCTTTGGCCAGGTAAAGCGCCTGTTCTTGGCCCTGCCGATGGTTTCTACCTAGCCGTCCGCAGACTCTTTCACCTGCTAATTGATCTGCCCGTTAGGGTTAGTAATGGCTGGTCGCACATGGGTAGTGCACCGGTTGCACAATATGGGAGGGACAATGAGGACGTGCAGCGTCGCGGCACGGTTTTTGAGTGCCGCCGCTGCTGGCGCCGTTGGTCTTTTTGGCCTGGTCCTGACCTTCGCCGCGCCGGCCGGGGCCCTAGGGGATCCCACCTGTGACATCCAGGCGCAATTCGACTATTACTCGGCTGTGGAATTGACCGGCGGCTGCCAGTCAAGCGAACCAATCGTGGTCAATCACGACCTGACCTTGAGCGGCGACGAGGTCTTTTTCGACGGTGGCCTACGCCTTGAGTCTGGCGCCTCGTTGATGGTCGAGACGGGCATGGAGCTGTACGGGTCGGTTTCGGTCGCCAGCGGCGCCACCCTTTGGCTTTACGGCGGCAATATCACCCTCAATGGCACCCTCATGGTCGAAGAAGGCGCCTTGGTCTTCATCGAATCCACCGGGGATCCCATCACAGTTGGACCAGTCGTTAATGCTGGGGAGTTGTACCTTAGCGGCCTGGTTCAAGTCGGCTCGGTTTCCGGCGGCATCCAGGGCCAGTTGAGCCAGACTTCGATAGTTGGCATCTACGACCCGCTGGCCGGTTCCCTGATTTACTTTGACCCCCCGCCCCCAGGTGCAGCCCAGCCCTATGACGTGGCCAAGGTCGAAGCCAGTGTTGGGCCGGATTTGCTGGGCGAGATCATCGCTTCGACCGCACCAGATGTCTGGCCCAGTGGCCGCCACGAGGCCGACGGCACCATCATCATCTCCCTGAACCAACCGAACCGACCGGCGGCTCCACAACCGCTGGCTGCCGCCCCCATGGCCCCAACTGCCTGGACCGGCTACGACCTTCAGACCGCTTTTGACCAGGCCTTTTCGGGTGATGTAATCGATCTGCCGCCGGCGCCCCTGGTCGTGACAGTGCCCAGTCCTGCGGTCGTGACCGGCCTGGCCGGTGAAGAACGGCGTGTCACCATCACCCTACGAGGTGGCGGGCTGATTCGAGGTGGTCCCGGTTCGATCATCACAGTGCCCGACTGCACGCGGTTGATCCTTGATCACGTCACTGTTGACGGCAACTCCGAAGAATTCCCGGCTTCGACGGCGTCGTTGGGCCCGGCCATAACAGTCGAAGGCGCTCAGTACCGCGGCTGCGGTGGCGGCATTTTGGAGATCCTTGACGGTTCCGTGGTCCAAAACAATGCCGCTGGCGGAGTGTTGAACAATGGCACGCTTTGGCTCGACGGAGACGGGGCCGCCATCCGCTCTAATTGGGTCGACCTGAGCCTGACATCACAGCCGGCTCCGGCCGGCGGCGGTGGCGTCTTCAATAGCCGTGGTGCGGTCTTCTGGCTGATCAACGGGGCCGTCGAATCTAATCAAGCCTTAGGGCGCAGCGGCCAGCAGGCTGTCGGTGGCGGTGTGCTCAATGCCGGCCTGATGCGCTTTGTTGGCGGCTCGGTTTCCTCCAACCAATGTGACGGGCGTGGCGGCGGCGTGGCGGTGGTTCGCCAGGCTGCTGGCCTGACCGGCGGCCAATTTGAAATGGGTGCGACCAACCCGAGGCCTAACCGGGCAACGTCGCTGCCCCGGGTCACCGGCAACACGGCCCGTGATGGCGGCGGCGTCGCCATTGTTGACCACTTCTACCAATCCGACAGCTCGACCGGTGGGCCGCTGGAGTCAAACGGCCACGTCAGGACCGGCGTGGACCCGACTGTGCCGTTCGCCCAGCTGCGCGATGGCATCATCGACGCCAATACCGCCATCCACCGTGGCGGCGCCGTTTGGGCCGGTGATGGGTCGTGGCTGGGCTTTGAGGGGCCTGTCACCATTGGGCGGTCAAACCAGGCTGGTCACAGCGGCGCGGGGGTGGCTGTATCCGAGGCTCACGCCGTCATGATGGCCGCTCCTGTCACCTTCGAAGGTGTCGGTTTTTCGTTCGAGTCGATCGGCTGGGTGCTGCGGATCGACCGGGATCTGACGGCCACCGCCGCCCCGGGACAGGTTGTGATTGACTCCTTGCCCGCCTTCAGCCAGGGCGGCGAGGTTCCGGTGGCATACGCTAACGCGGGTCTCGAATTGGCCCATCAGGCGGCGGTTTTCTCCCTGTCTGAGGGCTTGAACGCCACGGTCGTGGCCGACGAAGTTCGCCCATGGCTGCTGCTGGCGGTAACGGAGCTGAGTCATGACGACCCGGGGCCGCCCCCAACTCCTTCGCCCAGTCCAAGCCCAACTCCTTCACCGACCCCAACTCCTTCACCGACCCCAACTAAACCGCCCTCACCGACCCCAACTAAACCGCCCTCACCGACCCCAGTCGTCCCATTTGAGCAGCCCAGCCAGCCGGAGGTGACTGGCGTGGATCCGGTGGTCGAGGCAGAGACTCCAAGCCAAAGCCCACCAGTTGAAGCCAGCCCTTCGGCATCGGCCTCAGATTCCGCATCGCCCCAGCCCAGCGTCACGCCCTCGGATTCACCCAGCGCCAGCCCCAGCAGCCCATCGACCGGCGGCGGGGAGCCCCCCACCCAGGGGCAAGACGCAGGCCAATCCGACAACCAGGCAGCTCAGGCCACGCCGGCCGCCAAGCAGTCTTTGCGTGGCCTTGGCTTGTCCATGATTGGAGTTGGCGTGGCCGGACTAGTTGGTTTGGTCGGATACCTGGTGCGACGCCCAGGACTGATCTGATAGGGCCAACAGCGCCAAAACAGATACGGCCAGGTCAATGCCCGGCGAAGTTGGGCACTGACCTAGCTCGTAGATCGCCCTAACCCTATAAGGTTGCCTGGCCAGGAATCCGGGACCCTACTGATGACCGCTCGAAGCTACGGCAATCGCCATCAGCGCGGCAGCCCAAAGGACATCCGCCGTTCTGGTGCGACTAGCTCTAGGAACTGGGGATGGGCGGCAATGTAGTCGCGCACAAAGGGACAAAACGGCAAGACTTTCAAACCCAGCTGGTTGGCCCAATCCAGGGCCTGATGAACCAGGCAACTGCCGAGGCCGCGTCCACCAAACCTTGGTGTCACTTCGGTATGTGTCAAGGCCACCACTCCGGGGCGCAGCTGGTACTGGAGTAGGCCAACGGACTTACCGTCGACCGCCATTTCGAACTGACTAGCTGCCGGGTGGTTGACGACTGAGACTCTGGGCTGCTCCATGGAGGCCTCCTCTTCTAGGCTGGAAGATCTTGAGTTTGCCACCTGGACCAACCGGGCCGTTGGCGATAGTTCCCTCGTCCCGAATTGGTTCAGGCGGGACCGCCGGTAGGGTCTGGTCCCACCTATCGGTTATTGTCACCAAATGGCGCGACCTATAGCATTTCTGGGTGGCTAGGCGGATGTTGGCGGCCGTAGGCAACCCAAAGGACTCTTGGAACCGGTTGGCCCGGCGGTCTTTGTCCCTGGCTCGCCCACCATATCTGCCCGGCGAACACGCCGCCTGGTTCATCGCTCAGGACTTAACCGGCCAAGCCCAAAACGGTGGTTGCACCACGGCTGGTCCAAGCCGGCTGGCGGAGCTGACAGCCCAGCGCGGGGCCGGAACGACTTGGCCCCAGGCGAGCCAAAATGGCTCCAGAGCCCGGCGGTTTTACGCCCTTGACGGATTTGGTGCGACTAGAACTAGGCATTTTGTCGATAGTGCCGCCCAAATGGAGGATCATGTGATAATCCGTTCACTAGATTAGATGGTGGGAACACCATCGGTAGGCCAACGGAAGGTGCCGCTGGTAACCAACAACCTGAGGACAAATGTGACTGAACCGATGACCGTGGCCGAGATTCAAGCTTGGCTACATGAGAACCCGCAAGCTCGGGTGTCTGAGTGTCTGGCTGCCTGGACGCCGGGAGACCTAAGGTGAAACCAGTTGTGCTGCCGCACGTCGCCTTCGCCCGCGAATTGCTAGCTGGCGACGCGTCGACCCTCCCATATCCGGTGGTCCGGCGGGCCCAAGTGGCTGCGCTGCCGGCCTCACCGGTGCACAACTCAATCGAGACCCCGGCCTATTTGATGGATCTTGGGCTCAGGCGATGGCGTGACCCCAAGGCGGTTTTCGACGCCACCTTGGCCAAGCGCCCCAGTTTGCAGGAACGCTGGCGGGTCCTGTCCCAGCATCACGACGACGACGTGGTCATGCGGGTCCGCCAGTGGGAGGTGGGCCAGTGCTCGAGCCAAGCCGTGGCCGCTGATCTCGAGTCGTTGGTGCTTTTCACTGGGGACAACGAAGTGGCCAAGACTCTGGCCGGCGCCATCAGTTCTTCTGTGCGCACTATTGACTTCCCACGCCTGGCGGTGGCTTGTGCTGCCGTACTGTCGATTGAACAGCCCAAATCAGCCTCCAAGCTATTGTCTCACGCCTCGACCCTGAGCACTGATCCGGTCTCGAAGTTCCTTTTAGGGCTGCGCCTGGCAGCACTGGTCATCAAGCGCCTGAAGGACCATGAGACCAGCTATGCCGTTCTCAAGCAACTAACCCAACTGGCCGGGGCAGCAGTTGCCAGTCATGTCGTTTCTGATGCCGACGGCCAGGCCATGAGAGCCCTGGTACTGAACCTCCAAGCCCTGATCGAGGTTCAGCAAGACCGCCTAATCGAATCAGTTTCGACTATGTACAAGGCCGGCGCCATTATGCCCGACGACGGTTTTGTCCAGGTCTCATCGGAAATGGCCGACCGCTACCGGGCTCAAGTCAGGGCCAACACTGTCCAGGCCCTGTGGTTATCAGGTGAGGAGTCAAAGGCCGTGGCCTTGGCCAATGAGCACGGCTCGGTTACCCGGCGCGAACACCCCTATTCGCTGACCGAGGCGCTGACCTTGGCTGGCTACTTCAATGAGCTGGCCGGCGGGCACACACTGGCCCTGTCATACTGCCAGGAGGCTGAGCGGTTGTTGGTCCGCGAAGGAGCACCTCACCGGCTGGCCAACTGCCGCCGTATCGCCGTGGCCGCGCTGGCCGGCTGCGACAAGACCTCCCGGGCCGAGAAGCTGGCCCGGGCCCTGGTCAAAGATCCACTCGGGGAGCGGTTCCTTGTCTGAAAAGTCGACGCCGCCGCGTGAGGATCCGCGCACACAGCCTCATGCGGTCATCCATCAGGGCATTTCGGAAGACCAGATGCGCCAGTCCCGCCGGCCCAGAACTTCTTCCCAGCCAACTATCCGCAAGGTGCCGCCCTCGACCCAGCCGGGCCGGCTAGTCCGCACTGCCACTGGTGGTGTGCCCAAGATTGGTCAGGGGTCGATTGCCGCCCGCGGCCAGATCAGGGTGGCCCTGGTCGACCAAGAGACCTTGTTCCGCACCATGGTGACCGAGGCTGTCAACCGTTCTGGCGATTTGCGCGTGGTCGCCTCGCTCGATTCTTGCGCCAAGGCCAGAGTCTTTCTCACCCCGGGTAAGGCCGATCTGCTGGTGGTAGACGTCGAACAACGTGACGGTTCAGGCGCCAACTTGGCGGTCGACCTGCAGCGGGCCGATCCCCGCATGGGTGTGTTGATTATGACCCGCCACGATGTTAGGGCTCTGATCGAGGCGACCAGGCGGCATCTGCGCCGGCCTTGGTCCTACGCTTCGAAACTGTCGCCTATGGGCTCAGGCCAGCTGGTCGCCACCATCAGGCGGGCGGCCCTTGAGCCGCTGGGCGTGGGCGACTCTCACGACCGGCGCGGCGACATCTTTGGCGATCTGACCGGCCAGCAAATGGCCGTGCTGCGCCTAATTGCTGATGGCTACACCAACCAGAAAGTGGCCGAGCACCTGGGTCTATCCCGCCGCACAGTCGAAAACCACCTCCTGGCCATCTACCGTACTTTGGACATCGCTGAAGACGAGGTCAACCCCCGCGTCGCAGCCGTCTTGCTGTATCTGTCGCATACGCTCAAATTGTGACGGGGGGAAACGGCCGCTATGCCCCCAGCCCGTCGAGCGACTTGCACTTAGGCAATCTACGCACGGCGGTGGTCGCCTATGTCGCGGCCAGGGCGACCGGGCGGGGCTTTGTTCTGCGGGTCGAGGACATTGACCAGCGCAGCCGCCCGGACATCGCCCAACGCCAGCTGGCTGATCTGGCCGCCTTGGGACTGGTTTGGGATGCCCCGCCGCTTTACCAGACCGACCGCTCGGCGCTCTACTGCCAGGTGGTGGCGGATTTGGCGGCTAAGGGCCTGGTCTATGAGTGCTTTTGTTCTCGCCGCGAGATCTTGGAGGCACCCAGGGCGCCACACCAGCCGCCCGGCGCCTATCCCGGCACCTGCCGGGATTTGTCCGATGCCGAAAGAAAAGCCAGGCGCAAAACTCGCCCGGGTGCGTGGCGACTGAGGAGCGATCTTGGCCAGGTAACGTTGTTCGACCAGCTTTATGGCTCTTACGCCGCCAAAGTCGATGATTTTGTGCTGATGCGGGCCGATTCAGTGGCCGCCTACAACTTGGCCGTGGTGGTCGACGACGCTGCCCAGAGCGTCAGCCAAGTGGTACGAGGCCAAGACCTCTTGGCCTCAACGCCGCGCCAGGCCTACTTGGCCCAGGTTCTGGGTTTGGAGCAGCCGTCTTATCTGCATGTGCCATTGGTTTTGGCGCGCGACGGCAGCCGGCTGTCAAAACGCGACGCGGCCATGGCTGGCGCCGCCTTGTGGCAAAGCTGGGGCGGCCCGGGCGGCCTGGTAAGCGGCATCGGGCAGTCTCTGGGTCTGCTTGAGGTGGGCGAAGCAGGCGATATTGACACCCTGGTCGCCAGGTTTGATCTGGCTAAGCTGCCTAGGCAGGCTTGGACGCCATGAAGCGGCGGTGGTTGGTGCGGGCTGCGGTTGCCCTGGCTCTGGCCCTGCCGGCGGCCTATGTGGGCGTGATTGGGGCCAAGACGGATTATGCCTTTGGCCCGCATGAAGCTTCCTACCAAGTCACGGTCAATGGGCGGCTAACAGTTGACATGGGGCCGCTGGGAACACTGGTGGCCTCAAGCCCCTTGCCGGCGCCGGTTTCCTTTTTGGGTTTGCGCGTGGTGGTGGGCCAAATCCCAGAGGAGCTAGAAGGCATCGAGGCCGGGCCAGAGCCCCTGTTCGAGATGGCCACCCAATACGTCCAAATGTTCACCGGTATGGACACCGTTGTCGAAGAGGTAGCCCGCGGTTTGGCTTTTGACGCAGCCAAACGCTTCGCCATCATTTGGCTTGGGTTGTTGCTGGTTTGGCTGGCGCTGGCCTGGGTCTTGGGCTCCTCCCGGCGGGCCGATCTGCGCTTTTGGTGGGGGCGCCGGCGAATCTTGGCCGCCGTGGTGGCCTTGGCGGTGGTGGTGGTGGCCGTGGGCGAGGAAACCTGGCGTATCAAAGGCCTGGTCAAGGCCGAAGGCACGGTGGTGGGTTCGGCGGTGTTCAAGGACACGGTTTTCGCCGGAGCCCGGGTAACCGGCCGGCTGGGCCAGGCTCTGGACCATTACGGTGCTCAAGCCATCGAAGCCTACGACCAAACCAATGACTTCTACGACCAGGCGGCCACCGCAGCTGAACAGGCTTTGGCCGCCCAACAAGCCAAGGCCGAGTTGCTCGGTCCGCCTGAAAAGCTGGCTGGTGTGGGCCGGCTGACCGGCGGAGGCGCCTACCGTGGACTCAGGCCGGTGGTGGTGGCCAGCGACCTGCACTGCAATGTTGGTATGGCCCGGGTGGTTGGGGCGGTGGCCGCGGCCACCGGTGCGCGCCTGGTGCTCGACGCCGGCGACACCACTATGGACGGCACGGTCGTCGAACAGTATTGCGTTGACTCCTTTGCTGGGGCCATGCCAAGCGGCGTGACCACGGTGGCGGTCGGTGGCAACCACGACACCAACATCACGGCCGAGCAGCAAGCCAAGGCCGGTATCAAGGTGCTAAAGGGCAACACCGTCTCCGTAGACGGCCTGCGGATCCTGGGTGACCTGGACCCGACTCACACCGAGCTGGGACAGGGCACCCGGTCCCGGCGGGCGGAAACCAACCTGCAAATGGGTCTGCGTTTGGCTGAGGATGCCTGCGCTCAAGACCCCCGCCCGCAGGTGTTGTTGGTGCACCAGGCCTCGGCGGCTCGCTCAGCGCTGGAGCAAGGCTGCGTTGACTGGGCTGTTTCCGGGCATATGCACGCCCGGACCGGCCCGGAAGTGGTTGGCCATGGCATTGGTTTTGTGGCCTCATCAACTGGCCGGGACACGCGTGAGGCCACCACTCTTGGCCCCTTGGGCGCCCCGGCCGAGGTGCCTGTTTTGCTGGTCAATTCCTTAGGCCAGCTGGTCGCCTGGCAGCTTGTCACTGTCAACCCTGACGCCACAGTCGACTTGGCGCCGGTTGAGTTGGTGCCACAGCCGCCCGCCCCGGGTCAGTTACCGGCCGATGGCGGTGCCATCGGTTCTGAGCGCGCCTCACCCAACCCCACCAGCCCGGAGGGCACCTTACCCAACCCCAGCCCCTGACCAGCCCATTCCGGTCTCACCGGCCCGGAGGGCACCTCACCCAGCCCCAGCCCCTGACCAGCCCCTCAGCCCGCGAGGTCGAGTTTTCGCACAAACCACCCCTGACCAGCCCCTCAGCCCGCCAGGTCGAGTTTTCGCACAAACCACCCTTGACCAGCCCATCAGTCCGCCAGGTCGAGTCTTCGCATAATCCGACCGGGCTGGGCTAGTAACCTAGTGCGGTGCATGTGACCACACCGGACGAACCTCAATTCCGCTACAACGCCGCCCTGGCCAACCAGATCGAACACAATTGGCAGGACGAATGGGAACGTCGTGGCACCTTTTGGGCCGCCAATCCCAAAGGGCATTTGACTAACGGCGACGGCCAAACAGCGGACTTGGCAGCGAAAAAATACTTTGTGTTGGACATGTTCCCTTACCCCTCGGGCAAGGGTTTGCACGTTGGTCACCCACTGGGTTATATCGCCACCGACGTAGTGGGACGCTACCGCCGCATGTTGGGCCAAAACGTGCTCCACGCCATGGGTTTCGACGCTTTTGGACTGCCGGCTGAGCAGTACGCTCTGCAAACTGGTCAGCACCCCAAGCTAACCACCGACAACAACATCGCCACTATGCGGACCCAGCTGCGCCGGCTCGGTTTGGCCCATGACGCCAGGCGCAGCTTCGCCACCACCGATGAGGACTACGTCCGTTGGACCCAGTGGATCTTCCTGCAGATCTACAACTCTTGGTATGACCCAACCGCCCCACGCCGCGACGGTGGCACCGGCGCGGCCAGGCCGATAAGCGAGTTGGTCGAGGCTTTCGCCAGCGGGAACAGGCCGGTACCCGGAGGCCAGGCTTGGCCTCAGATGTCCGATGCCGCGCGCGAGACAGTCCTAGAGCAGTACCGTTTGGCCTATGTCAGCCAGGCGCCGGTCAACTGGGCTCCAGGCCTGGGCACGGTTCTGGCCAACGAGGAAGTCACAGCAGAGGGCCGCTCAGAACGTGGCAACTTTCCGGTTTTCACTAAGTCGCTGCGCCAGTGGATGATGCGGATCACCGCCTATGCCGAACGCCTGGGTGACGATCTGGACACGGTTGATTGGCCGGACAAAGTCAAGGCCATGCAGCGCAATTGGATTGGCCGCTCAGTTGGTGCCATGGTCAACTTCGACATCGATGGCGGCGAGGAGACCCTGACGGTTTACACCACCCGCCAAGACACCCTCTTTGGCGCCACTTTCATGGTGGTCAGCCCCGAGCACCCGCTACTAGGCCGGGCGGTGCCGGCCGCCTGGCCGGCAGCAACCAAGCCGGTCTGGGCCGGTGGCTACCCCACGCCCAAGGCGGCGGTTGAGGCCTACCGGAGAGCGGCATCGGGCAAAACGGCAGCTGAACGAGTGGCCGAGGGGCGGGAAAAAACGGGTGTCTTCACCGGCCTGTTTGCCACAAACCCGGTCAACGATCAACCCATTCCAGTCTTCACGGCCGATTACGTGCTAATGGACTACGGCACCGGCGCCATCATGGCGGTGCCGGCCGAGGACCAGCGCGATTGGGACTTTGCCCAGGCTTTCGACCTGCCGATTGTGCGCACGGTGGCGCCTCCGGAAGGCTGGCAGGGCGACGCCTATGTCGGCGAGGGCGCCACGATTAACTCAGCCAACGACACGGTCTCGCTGAACGGCCTGCCCATGGCCGAGGCCAAGGTGGTTATCACCGAGTGGTTGACGGCCAGAGGTAGGGGGCACGAGGCCGTCACCTACCGGTTGCGGGACTGGTTGTTCTCCCGTCAGCGCTATTGGGGCGAACCGTTCCCCGTGGTTTATGACCAAAACGATGTGCCAGTGGCCCTGCCTGAGTCGATGTTGCCGGTGTCGTTGCCGGCCGTCGACGATTTCCGCCCCCGGACCTTTGCGGCCGATGACGTCGATTCAACCCCAGAAACACCCTTGGCACGTAACCAGGATTGGGTCAACGTGACGCTGGATCTGGGTTCTGGGCCGCAGGTCTATCGCCGTGACACCAACACCATGCCCAATTGGGCCGGATCCTGCTGGTATTACCTGCGCTACCTCGATCCCGATTTCGAAGGCGGCATGGTCGATCCAGTGGCAGAGGACTACTGGCTGGCTCCCAGGGCGGCTGGGGATGTGGCCGGCGGGGTCGACCTGTATGTGGGTGGGGTGGAGCACGCCGTCTTGCACCTGCTTTATGCCCGCTTTTGGCACAAGGTTTTGTACGACCTGGGTCATGTCTCTGGTACAGAACCGTTTCACCAGCTGTTTAACCAGGGCTACCTCCAGGCCCACGCCTACACCGACGCCCGTGGCCAGTATGTGCCGGCTGAAGAAGTAGTTGAGGGGCCCGATGGCGCCTATACCTGGCAGGGCCAGACCGTCACCCAGGAGTACGGCAAAATCGGTAAGTCCCTGAAGAACGTGGTCACGTCGGATGAGATGTACAACTTGTACGGCGCGGATACCTTCCGGGTGTACGAAATGTCAATGGGCCCGTTGGATGTGTCGCGACCTTGGGAAACGCGGGCCGTGGTTGGCTCCTACCGCTTCCTCCAGCGCCTGTGGCGTAACGCCATTGACGAGTCGACTGGCCAAGCCCGGGTTGATGACGGCCCGGCTGGTTTGGAGACCCTGAAGGTGATGCATGCGGCCATCGACGAGGTTCGCCGCGAAATGGCGGCCATGCGCTTCAACACAGCTATTGCCCGGATGATCGTTCTGAACAACCACCTAACCTCGCTTCTGGTGCCGCCGCGCGAAGCGGTCGAGGCCCTCGTGCTGATGGTGGCGCCGGTGGCGCCACATATTGCCGAGGAGCTGTGGCAGCGTCTGGGACATGAGTCATCACTGGCGCATGAGCCCTTCCCGGTGGCCGACCCGGCCTATCTGGTTCAAGAGACAGTCACTTGCGTGGTCCAGATCATGGGCAAGGTCCGGGCTCGTCTGGAGGTCTCGCCGCAGATTTCGGCCTCCGATCTTCAGGCCATTGTCCTGGCCGACGGCGAGGTCCAGCGCCTAGTCGCGGGCCGGGACATCCGGCGGGTGATTGTCCGTCCGCCCGGCCTGG
>WQXJ01000007.1 GCA_009784895.1 Micrococcales bacterium
ACGCGACACCGGCCTGCAAGGCCGTGAGGGCCTAGCGGCACTGGCGGGCAGGGCCTTGAAGGCAGCGCGGCCTGGGCCAAGGGCGCAGGAGCGGCCGGTCTGGCACTGGCGTGACAAGGCCAGCCGGTCCGGCCCTGCCAGGCCGGGGGAGTAGCCGCCGGTCCGGACCTGCCGGGACGCCGGGAAGGCAAGGATAATAGGATGGACCGGCGATGCCACGTTAGCCATCGCTCGAAAGGCGTCCATGACGGTGCCTGTTCCTAGGGTGAAAGGGAAGGGAAAGCCATGGAGCTGCTGTCCGGAAATGAGGCCATAGCCCAAGGGGCTTGGGAGGCCGGGGCAACCGTTGGCGTGGGCTACCCCGGTACCCCCTCAACAGAGGCCCTGGAGTCCTTCGCCAGCAAAGACGGCGTCTATGCCGAATGGTCATGCAACGAAAAAGTAGCGCTGGAGGTTGGCCTGGGCGCCAGCGCAGCCGGCGCCAGAGTCCTAGTCACTATGAAGCATGTCGGGGTGAACGTCGCCGCCGACCCGCTATTCACCGCCGCCTACACCGGGGTCAATGGCGGCTTGGTTATCCTGGCGGCCGATGATCCGGGCATGCACTCTTCTCAAAATGAACAAGACTCCCGCTTTTACGCACTGGCCGCGCGTGTCCCGATTCTCGAACCGGCTGATTCGGCCGAGGCGCTAAGTTTCACCAAAGAGGCTTTCGTACTATCGGAGCGTTTCGACACCCCTGTCTTGATTCGCTCGACCGTGCGCATTTCCCATGCCAAAACCATCGTTGAAACCGGCCAGCGAACCGAACCAGACCAACGCGAATACACCACCGATCCGGCCAAATGGGTCATGATGCCGGCCTTCGCCAAACCGCGCCGTGCCGTTGTCGACACCCGGGTAGCCGACTTGAAAGACTGGGTTGAGACCAGCCCATTCAATGAGGTCTTCCTCAACGACAGCCAGATCGGCATTGTCTGTTCGGGTGCCGCCTATCAATACGTCACCGAGGCCCTGCCCAATGCCAGTGTTTTCAAGCTTGGCATCAGCTGGCCTTTGCCGGCCGCGTCGCTGCAGCGCTTCGCAGCCAGTGTCGAACAGCTCTATGTCGTTGACGAGGCCTCGGATTACCTTTCCAACCAGGTCAAAGCCCTGGGCATAAGAGTCACCCCGAGCCCGGCGCCACTGCCACTGGCCGGGGAACTAACCCAGGGGATTGTCAGCGCCGCCTTTGGACTGCCAGGTCCCGAAACGAACAAGGTCCGCTCAGATCTGCCCGGGCGTCCGCCAATGTTTTGCGCCGGCTGTCCTCACCGCCTGGCCTTCAAAGAGCTAGGTCGCCTAGGCGCCATAGTTGCCGGCGACATCGGCTGCTACACCTTAGGCGCCTTACCGCCTCTTTCAGCCATGGACACCATGGTGGACATGGGGGCTTCTGTCTCGATGGCGCACGGCTTTGAGCTGGTGCTAAGCGGCCAGGGCAAACGCCGTCCGGTGGTGGCGGTGATCGGGGATTCGACCTTTGCCCACTCCGGTGTCTCCTCCCTGATGAACACGGTCTACAACGCCGGTGGCGGCACAGTGGTGATACTCGACAACCGCACCACCGCCATGACCGGGCGGCAGGGCAACCCGGTTAGCGGGCAGACACTACAAGGCCGCCCAGCTAGAGAACTTGACCTTGAAGCGCTGGTGCGAGCCTTGGGAGTGGACGACGTCAAAACAGTCGACCCCCATGACATGAAGGCCGTACGTCGTTCCATAAAGGCCGCGATTCGACACGAAGACCTTAGTGTTCTGGTGTTCCGCGCCTCTTGCGCCCTGCTTGAAAGACAGCCCGGCCCACCGGTAACAGTGACTGAGGACTGCAACGACTGTGGGGTCTGCCTGATGCTGGGCTGCCCCGCCATCGCCCGTCTGGATGGTACCGGCCTACCATGCATCGATCAGGTCCAATGCGTTGGCTGCGGACAATGCGAGCAGTACTGCGCCCCCGGCGCAATTGTCGAGACCGGTCTGCTGGCGAGCACGGGGGTCTAGAGGTTTGACTATGACGCGGGCCGCAGCCAGGAACAGCCGAAGCGCATTGCTGCCACCTGACCAGGTACCTGCCATAACCACACGGCCTAGGGAGATAAACCATGTCTGAGCCTGGCCAAGGCGCCGCCCCCTGCCCTGAGGCCAGCACAGGCCATTCACCAGTCACAATCCTGATGTGCGGGGTTGGGGGGCAGGGCACCATCCTGGCGGCGGATCTGCTGGCGCGTTGCGCCATGGCGGCCGGTTGGCAGGTGAAACTATCCGAGATACACGGAATGTCCCAGCGCGGTGGCGCGGTTACCACGGTGGTCCGCTTCGGCCAGACGGTGGCCTCAATGGTGACCGACCCAGGCTGCGCCGACCACATCATCGCCTTCGAAACAACCGAAGCCCTGCGCAACCTGGCCTTCTTGAAAGCCGGCGGCAACCTGATTGTCAGCCAGGAGGAAATCAAGCCACTGTCCGTGCTGGCGGGTAACGCTGAGATGCCAGCCGGCGCGAGGGACACTTTGCTTGGGGCGGGCGCGCGGCTAGTCCCGGCGGTGAGGTTGGCCCAAAAGGCCGGTAATCCCCAATGCTCCAATGTCGTGCTATTGGGGGTCCTAGCCAAGCAGCTCGGCTTCGCGCCGTCGATCTGGCAGGAACAGATTGAGTCGCGGCTTCCGGCCCATTTGGTCGCAGTCAACATCGCCGCCTTTGAAGCCGGCTTCAGCCTCGACGACCCGGCCACCTAAGGGCGTGGTTTTTGCGGCTGACGGGCCCTGACCGCCCGGCGGCAGGGCGCGGCGCCACCAGCAAACACGCGGTGGGTGAGGGTTGACTTAGCGCCCGGGTGGCCGGCCTGACACAGCGCCCCAACGAAAACCGGCGTTGGGCCTGGTCAGCCGAGCTGATAGATCTCGGTCGCCTGGACGATTTGGTAGCCGGCCTGGGACAGCCTCTGCTCGACGCCAATGCCTTCGACTTTGAGCACGTTGACGGCTGAGCCATCACTGATGGCGAAGCAGTAGCCGTATTCGATGTTGACATCGCCAGAATCGAGCAGCGTCAGCAGATCGGCCAGGGAG
Source organism: Micrococcales bacterium (assembly GCA_009784895.1). Lineage (NCBI taxonomy): Bacteria > Bacillati > Actinomycetota > Actinomycetes > Micrococcales > Micrococcales bacterium. Next base: position 3,108 of record WQXJ01000007.1, read on the forward strand.
CCCATTTGATCAGGGATACGGACCGCCACAACCGGTGTGATACGGGCGCGGAAGCCGGCATCGCGCAGCTGTTGAACTGCAAAGTCGGGCCTATCACAGAAAATCCGGGCGATGCCAAAATCGGCCGTGTCGGCCAGGAACAGGGCGCGCATGTTGATACCGGCATCGGCGATGGCGCGGCAGGCTCTGGCCAGGTGGCCCTTTCTGTTCTCAAGAAAAACAGTCAGTTGCGAAATCACAGGCTATTTCCTTTCACGCCGGTCTACGATCCGTCGGGCCTTGCCCTCGAAGCGTTCTATCGTCTTCGGTTCAACTATCTTCACGTCGACGGCCACCTGGAGAGAACTCTTGAGCTCGCCTGAGATCGTTTTCCTCAGGGCTTCGAGCTTGCGGACCTCATCAAAGGGGAACTCGGCGACGGTTTCGATCCAGAGCTCGGCCTGGTCTAACGGGGTCTTGGAGGTCAGGACTATCTGGTATTGGGCGGTGATGTCCTCGAAGCGGGTGATGACCTCCTCGATCTGGGAGGGGAAGACGTTGACGCCTCGAATAATCAGCATGTCATCGGTGCGTCCCCTGATCCGGTCAATCCGGCGAAAAGTCCGGCCGCAGGCACATTCGCCGGGCAAAATCCGAGTGACGTCATGTGTGCGGTAGCGGATCAGCGGCGAACACTGTTTGGTCAAGGTAGTGAACACTGCCTCACCCCATTGCCCGTCGCCAACCGGCTCTAAGGTTTCCGGGTCGACTATCTCAACGATGAAATGGTCCTCACAGACATGCAGCCCGTTTTGCTGGGCGCATTCGCAGGCTACGCCCGGCCCCATGACCTCAGACAGGCCGTAAATGTCATGCATCCTTAAGCCGAGTTTGGCCTCGATTTCCTGGCGCAACCCTTCGGAACACGGCTCGGCACCAAGTAAGGCCGCCGAGAGCCTGAAATCCTTTGGTGGGTCGAAGCCTTGCTCAATCGCACTTTCGGCGATGTGCAGAGCGTATGAAGGCGTGCAGCAGAGAATGTCGGTGCCAAAGTCTTTGAAGCATTGGATTTGGCGCCTGGTGTTGCCTGAGGAAATTGGCACTACTGTGCAGCCAATCGCCTCGCCGCCTTGGTGAGCGCCCAAGCCGCCGGTAAACAACCCGTAGCCGTAGGCCACCTGGACCACGCTTTGGGCCGTGGCGCCGGCCGCTACCAGGAAGCGACCAAAGCACTCGCCCCAGTCGGTCAGGTCATTTCTGGTGTATCCAACCACAGTGGCTTGGCCGGTGGTGCCGGAAGAGGCGTGGATGCGGACCACCTCATCGCGTTCAACAGCGAAAAGCCCAAAGGGATAGGCATCTCTTAAGTGTTGCTTTTCGGTGAAGGGAAGCTTTGTCAGGTCACTCAGGTGCCCGATGTCGCTGGGAGACACGCCAGCATCGTCGAAGCTCTGCTTGTAGAAAGGGATCCGCTGGTAGACGTAGCTCACCATTGCTTTGAGGTGGTCGAGCTGCCATGCCTCCACGGCCTTTGCCGACATGGTCTCTTTGTCGGGTTGGTAATACACGCATCACCCTTCTTGATCCGCCGCCCCACCGCGAGGCTGGCGCAAGTCGCGTCCACTGGCAGCCCGCAACCCCCACCGTCGCCGGCCGCCTCAGTGTACTAGGTGGCTGGTGAGCGGCCGCCGCGCTGACCCACGGCATCGGGCTGAAACGCTGTCGCAGCGTCCCCATGGTGAGCCGACCCGCCCGGCGGCTGGCCCTGAGGGTCGGGCGGCTGACAGAATTGGGGGAACAGAAACGGGCGCGAGACGACGCCGGCCGCCCTGGGCAGCCGGCAACTTGGATAGAAGAGGTGCGTTATGGAGCTAGTCACGATCGCCGTGGTTGGGGTGATTGTGGTTGTGCTAGTCACAACGGTAGCTCCGAAGATCGGCATCGCCTCGCCGCTGGTGCTGGTGGTACTGGGCGTTGGAGTCAGCCTGCTGCCAATGGTGCCGCCCTTGCACGTCGAACCCGAATTGATCCTGGGCGGCATCTTGCCGCCGTTGCTGTATTCGACCGCTGTCAACACCCCGGTCATGGAATTCCGCCGGGATTTGAGGATCATTTCGATCTTTGCGGTCTTATTGGTGGCAGTTTCGGCTGTGGCGGTTGGTTTCCTTCTGGTTTGGTTGGTGCCCGGACTGCCGTTGGGGATTGGCATCGCCGTGGGCGCCGTGGTCTCGCCGACGGACGCCGTGGCCACGACAATTGTGCGAAAATCCGGCGCCTCAAGCCGGCTGTTGCGGGTGTTGGAGGGCGAAGCTCTGTTCAACGACGCCACAGCCCTAGTGCTGCTGCGCTCAGCCGTGGCGGCGACAGCGGCGGGCTTTTCATTCTGGCGCATTAGCATCGAGTTCGTTTATGCGGTAGTGGTCGCGCTGATTGTGGGCTTCGTCGTTGGCCGGATCAACGTAGCGGTCCGCTCGCGTATCCCACATGTCGCTTCGAACGTCGCGTTTTCCCTGGCCGTGCCGTTTTTGGCCTATGTGCCCGCGGAACATCTAAGAGCCTCCGGCCTGGTAGCAGCGGCCATGGCCGGCCTGATCACCGGCCACCGCACGCCAAAGCGGCTGCCTTCGCAAATCAGGATCGCCGAGCGGGCCGTCTGGGAGACCGCCAATCTGATTCTGGAGAGCGCGATCTTCCTGCTGATGGGCATGCAACTGCGGGCTTTGTTGATGGACATCCACTACTCGACCACACTGGAGTGGCTGGCCTTGGAGTTGGGGGTGGCCTCGGCCTTGATCGTTTTGGCGGCGCGGACTGTCTTTGTATCCGCCTCGGTTTGGCTGCTGGCCCGGCGAACCGACCGCGTGGCCCGGCGACATGAGCGGATCGCGATCTTCACCGAGCGAGTAGATCAGCTGCGCGAGGCTGACACCGATGACCAACGCCGCCGGCGGGTCAGCCAGCGTCGATGGTCGCAGTTCAAGACGGTGATGTCGCGCCGGGCTGCCGATCTGGACTATTTGACCAGTGAGCAGTTCGGCTGGAAGGACGGGGTCATCTTGGTGGCGGCAGGGATGCGCGGGGCCATTACTTTGGCTGCCGCCCAGTCCCTACCCAACGGCACACCCAACCGGTCGCTGCTCATCCTGACGTCCTTCGTGGTGGCTGCGGGCACGCTGCTGATTCAGGGGGGCACGCTCTCGACCTTGGTCAAGGCGCTCATAGTCGAGCCGCGCGACACCAAGGCTGATGAGGTGCTGGCGCGACATTTGGATGTCGAGCTGAATCAGGCGGCGCTGAAGCAACTGGATTCCGGCAAATGGCACCATGCCGATGGCACGGCCTATTCCGAAGAATCGTTCGCCAGGGCGCGTTCGATCTTGGAGACCAACCTGGACGCCAAAAGGGTCAGACCGCGGCGGCAAAGGTCGCACGAGCTGGCCGCCTTGCGGCTGGAGATACTGGAGGCCCAGCGGGCGGAGCTGCTGCGGATTCGCGATGTCGGCAGTTACCCGGGCGAGTTGCTAACAGCCAAACTGGCCCAGCTGGATGCAGACCAGATCAGCATTGAGTCTCGGCAACAGTAGCTTGGCGCCAACCAGTTTTGCCTCGAGACCTGCCATCGACCAGGACGCGTCTTGGTTGACGCCACCGGTCAGGGGACCTATCGCCAGGCGGTGCCTTGGCTTTGTTACAGGTCGGTAACTATCGTTGCGACTAGTTTGGCGTAGCGTCATACTTATTACTTGACCCAGAGTTCACCAACAGTGAGGAGATGCTGGTGTCGAAGTCTCGCAAGGCTCTAGTTTTGGGCGTGACCGCCGCCCTGGCCCTAACAGTGGCCGCCTGCGGTTCGGACAACAAGTCAGGGGAGGGTGCCGGCTCGTTAACCATTGCGCTGACATCCAGTCCATCAGCAACGGCGCTGGAGGCCCTGGCCAAGGATTTCGAGAAGGAAACCGGGATCAAAGTCAGCGTTGTTCAGCTGACCTATGACCAGATCTCGACCAAGATCCTGTTGGCGGCCGGCCAGCCGGACGCCGCCTATGACGTGGTTCAGTTCGACTCGCCCATGTATCCGGCTTTGGTTTCCGGTGAGGCGCTGGCGGATCTAAGTGGTCACGTCAAAGGGTCGGACAAGTACGACTACGCCGATTTCCCAGATCAAGTCCAGCAATACGCCATGTTTGGCGAGGACATCAAGTCGATCCCGCTTTCGACCGAACCGTATGTCTTGTGGAGTAACTCCGATCTGCTGGCGGCTTCTGGTTTGGAGCCGGCCGACACGCTCGACGAGTATGTCGCCAACGCCAAGGCTTTCACCGAGGCCGGCGCCTATGGATCCGACAACGCCTTTGGCGCTCAGGAGAGCGCCTACTACTGGCTCCAGGCCGTCTACATGTTTGGTGGCCAAATCACCAAGCCCGGTACCTGCGAGTCAGCCTTAGACAGCCCGGAAGTCGAGGCTGCCACCAAGTTCTACTTCGACATGCAGGCGACCACGCCGGCCATGACGCTGAACGGTGGCGGTAACGAAATGACCAGTGCCTTCATCCAGGGGGATGTGGGCCAAATGGTCAACGCCACCGGCTATTGGTCAATCGTGGCGGATCCAGACCAGTCCAACATTCCCGAGTCGTTTGTCATGACCCTGCCACCGGCCGGGGATAACGGACGCCACACTTTGGTTTTCGGTTGGCTTATCGGCATCACCGCTAATTCCGCCGCCCAAGATCAGGCCTGGCAGTTCCTTGAGTTTGCCTTGGGTAAGGATTCGATGGACAAGCTGATCGAGCTGGGGGCACCGCCGCCGGCCAGGACATCGCTGGTGACCTCGCCTAACGCCCAAGAAGCCATCCCATATGTTGACCTTCTGGTAGAGGCCTCGTCCTACGGCGCGCATCTGCCTTACACCCCGGTGATGAACGAAATCATTACTGAGGTTTCGGCCGCCATCTCGGCGGCGGCCACAGACGGCTCCGGGGCGGACGGGTTCCTGCCCAAAGCCCGCGAAATGGTGGCCTCAATCTTGAGTGATGCGGACGTCTGTCTGTAATGAGCGAGACTGGGCTGGTGGCGACGGGCTCAGCCCGTCGCCACCGCCGCGGTAAGCTGTCGCGCCGCCGGCGCGCTACCGGGCTTGCCTTTCTGTCGCCAGCACTAGCCCTATTGCTGGCGATTATGGCCATCCCAATGGGGCTTGGCCTCTACCAATCACTAACCAACGAATCACTGGTCCGGCGGGGCCAGACCAAGTTCATCGGGCTAGAGAACTACGCCGACCGAGTCATCGCCCCCGGTTTCGCCAGCGCCGCCCTGGTGACGGCCATAATCATGGTGTTGAGCCTGGCGGTACAGCTGCCGATTGGCTATTGGCTGGCGCTCTGCCTGTCCAGGCGGATCGGCGCCAGTTCGGTCTTCAGGACCATCTTGACTTTGCCAATGATGTTGACCCCGGTGGCAGTCGGTCTGATGTGGCGGTTCCTGGCTGACCCAGATTTGGGAATCATCCGGTGGATCGCCTCGACCATGGATTCTGCGGCCCATCCCAACGTTTTCGGTTCGCGTGTTTCCGCCACCATCTTGATAGTGGTGGTCAACTCTTGGATCAATATCCCCTTGGTCACACTGCTGTTGTTGGCCGGGCTGTTGGGTGTGCCAGACGAACTCTATGAAGCCGCCGCCATTGACGGTGCCAACCGCTGGCAGACCCGCTGGCACATCACAATTCCCTCCATCACGCCGGTAATCGCGGTGGTCTGTGTTTTGCGACTGGCCGGAGATTACTGCATGTTTGACCTGGTCTACACCATTACCCACGGTGGGCCAGGTACCTCGACCCGGAACCTGTCAATGCTGGCCTACCAGGAGGGTCTGGTCAACTACTCGATTGGACGGGCCACAGCCATTGCCATGACCATGGCCATTTTGGCCCTGCCGGCCTACCTGGCCTTTAGGAAGGTGTCACGGGCATGAAACTGCGCCAGAGCCTGCCAAGGCGCGCCGGCTGGTGGCTGGTGATGTGCGGAGCGGCCGCCATGACCTTATGGCCGGTGCTGTGGACCATCTCGACCTCCTTCAAGTCCCAAAAAGAGACCTACCAGTTCCCGCCCACGATCTGGCCTGAAGACGTCCGGTTGTCCAACTACACCAGGCTGTTTGAGTCGACTGACTTCAGATCGGCTTTGGTGACCTCAGTGGTGGTCACCGTGGGCGTGACAATACTGGTCCTGGTGATCGCCTACCCCTGTGCCTATGCCCTGGTCAGGATGCGGGCCTGGGGCTCGCGCCTAGTGCTGCTGCTAGTGGCCTTCGCCCAGACTGTACCGGCCATCGTGGTGCTGATTCCGCTCTACTCGATCAGCGTCAGGCTTCACCTTTACGACACCAGGACCGTCCTGATCTTGGTCTACACGGCCTTCCTGATTCCGTTCTCGACCCTGATTCTGATGGCCTTCCTGCGGGCCGTACCTACCGAGATTGAAGAAGCCGCCCTGGTAGACGGTTGTAGCCACGTCAGAGTGTTGACCCGGATAGTGCTGCCCATGACCCGGCCAGCCATCGCCACAGCGGCCGTCTTCACCGGCCTATTCGCTTGGAACGAGTTCCTCATCGCGGCCGTCCTGGGGGGCGACAAAGCCCGGCCGCTAACGGTCATGATCTCCCAGTTCGTATCGCAAAAAACCATTGAGTGGGGCCCAATGACCGCTGCCGTCTGCTTGGTGCTACTGCCGGTGGTAGTAGCCGTGGTCCTGCTGCAACGACATCTTGTCTCCGGCCTGGTGGCCGGAGCGCTGAAAGCCTAATAGGCCCAACAACGCAAGGAGAAGTGGACATGAACCAACACAAGACCCAGGTGGCGATCATTGGCGCCGGCATCATGGGGGAGTTCTACGCCGGGACTTTACGGCAGTCCAATTTGCGGTTTAGGACTGACCTAGTGGCGGTCTGCGACATTGATGCCTCCCGCGCCGCCGCCGTGGCCGGGGACGAGGCCACGGCCTACACCGATGTTTCTCAGATGCTGGCCAACGAGACCCTCGACTGGGTCTACCTGGCAACGCCTGATTTCGCCCACCGGGAACCGTTTGAGGCCTGTATGGCGGCCGGGGTTCCATGCCTGGTTGAAAAGCCACTGGCGACAACGCTCGAGGATGCCAGGGCCATGCAGGCGGCGGCGCAGCGGGCCGGGGTGCAGGTTGAGGTCAACTTCTCTAACCACATCAACCCGGCCTATGCCGCAGCCAAGACGGCCATCGAGGCTGGCGAAATAGGCCAGCCGCTAGGGGTCTATGCCCGGCTGTCGAACGTTTTCACCTACCCCTTGAACAACCTCAGTTGGGCCCAAAAGTCCTCAGTTGCCTGGTTCCTGATTAGCCACACAGCCGACCTGGCGGCTTGGCTAACTGATTGGCAGGCCACATCAGTTCTAGCTCGCGGCTCAAAGGGTCGTCTAGCCGCCTTAGGCCTGGATACCTACGACCTGATCCAGTGTTTGGTGACCTACTCCGGCGGGCGCTCGGCCATTTTCGAGGCCTCATGGACGCTGCCGGAGTCGATGCCATCACTGGTCGACATGGCCTATGTGATTCACGGTGACGCTGGCCAAATCGCCATTGACACCACTCGCCAAATGGTGACAGTGGCCGGCCCAGGCGGTTATGTCTACCCCGGCACGCTTGATTGGGACCAGCAGTGTATTACCGATTGCCTCGAGCGCCTGGACCAGCCCACCCCGGCCGAGCCGTTAGCTGAAGGGCTGGCCAACACCGCGCTGGTGGTGGCCCTGCACCGTTCACTGCAAAGTGGCCAAGTCGAAACCATCGAGGCGGGTTAGGCGGGGGAGGACCAAGCCAATGGCGGAAGCAGAGGCGCTAGCGGGGCTGATGGATCAATGGTCCAGCCAGCTACTGGCACCCGCCCAGCAGGTGGTGTCAAACGACCGCCTGGCCATAGCCCGGGCCGCCCTTGCCATCGCCAGCCACCTCGACCCCCAGGGCCGTCTGATGTGCTTTGGCGCTGGCCACTCCTGGTGCCTGGCGGCTGAGCTTTGCTCCAGAGCCGGTGGCCTGCCCGGAGTAGTGGCAATGAGCCTGGCCGATCTGGGCCCAAAGCGCGACCAATGGCGCCAATTGGCGGATTCAGGCCCCGAACGCCAGGTCGAACTGGCCCAGCCAATGATCGACCACCACCGGCTGACCAGCCGAGACGTGCTGCTGGTGATATCAAACTCGGGGCGCAATTCAATGGTGATCGAATTGGCTCGGCTGGCTAGGGCCATGGGCTGCCTGGTGGTGTGCGTGGTCTCGCTGGCGCACGCCAATTCGATCAAGTCACGCCACCCCAGCGGCCAGATGCTAATGGATCACGCCGACATTGTTCTAGACAACCATGGATCGCCAGGGGACGCCGGAGTTGAGGTGGCACCAGGCGTAGTGTCGGGTGCCACCTCAACTATCGCCGGTTCCTTGACCCTTCAATTGCTGGCCTGCTGCCTGGCCTACCACTTCAGCCAGAGCGAAAGTGGTTTTGCCACCATTCGCAGCGCCAATCTCGATTGTGAGGCGAGCCAATGAAAACAATCGGAACAGTCGATCTAGGTGGCACCTTCCTCAGGACCGGTTGGTGGCGTCAGGACGCCTGGTTGATGACCCATGCCGAGCGGACCTGCACCAACGACGGTCAAGACGCGCTGACCAGCCAGATCATCCGGGCGGTCGAGGCCGGGCCGGACATCAGCGGCCTGGTAGTGGCCACCGCTGGTGGCCTGTCAACGGTCACCGGTCATATTCACCATGCTGCCAACCTGCCACTTGACAACCTTGATCTGCGTGAGACCTTGGGCCAGCGGCTGGGGGTTCCGGTGGCGGTGCTGGGTGACGCGGCCGCCGGCACTGTGGCTGAGTTTGGCGCCGGCGCCGCCAAGGGCCTGTCCCACGGCGCCTTTTTGACCATTTCGACCGGCATCGGCATGGGTCTGGTCATCAACGGCAGGCTGGTCAGCGGCTTGAACCACCAGGCAGGGGAGCTTGGCCACATCCCGGTGGACACCTCGGCTGAAGCCCCTCAATGTCCCTGTGGTCAAAGTGGCTGCCTTGAGGCCTTCGCCTCCGGCAACGGGCTGGTAGCGCGTTTTTGCGCCGATGGAGGTGCCACAGGCAGCCCGGTACCTGACGGACGGGCTGTGGTCGAGTTGGCGGAAAGAGGCCACCGGGGTGCCACCGTGGTAGTCAACCAGGGCGGGCAATTGCTTGGCGCGGCTTTGGCCATGTTGATACGGCTTTTGTCGCCACAGGTTTTGGTGCTAGGTGGCGGTTTAGCCAAGTCTCGTTACTACATCGGTTTGGCCACAACCTGGCTAGAGCGGATTCTGGCCCAGTCTCTACCCGGCTCCAGCCGGTTGATCTGCACCGGAACCTGTGAACCGTCGAACCCATTAGTGGGCGCGGCTTTGGCCGGCGCCGGTGACCTGGCCGCGAGGCGGTTGCTAAAAGGCACCGGTTATGAAGAGCAATTGGAGGCATTGTGGTAGTTAACGGCACAACCGATCAGCCACCTGGCATTTTTATGGTCGGCACTGCGACCCGTAACCTCGACTTCGCCGCCGGCCTGGCCATGGCCGGCTACGCCCGGCGCCATGGACCCAGCCAGGGCACCTTGGAGCCACTGCAGGCCAGGGCCTTGGCCGTGGCCGACCCGCATGGCAATCGGGTCGCCTTGGTGGCACTGGACCTGGTCTATGTGACCAGGGCGATCGCACAGGCGGTCGAGGAACGACTGGCTCGCAGCGTCGGTCTGCCACATCAAGCCCTGGCGATTAGCGCCACCCACACCCACTCCGGGCCTGATGTTGGCAACCCTGACGATCCCGCCGGCCAGATGGTGGTTGAAACCGCCGCTGAGGCGGTCCAAGCAGCGCTGGGGTCAATGGCGCCGGCCGAGCTGTGGAGTGATGCTGTTGGCGTTGAGGCCCTTGGCATGAACCGTCGCAACGGCACGGCCCCACCCTTGTCCGCCCACGTCATCGTGGCCACTAGGCCCGGCCGGCCCGGCGATGTCATGGCCACTCTGCTTGAATTCGCCTGCCATGCCACCATCTTGGAGCACGACAATGTCCGCTACTCGCCGGATTACCCCGGCCATGCCCGCCGACTGATCGAGCAGTTGGTCGGTGGGACCTGCGTTTTTGTCCAAGGGTGTTCCGGCGACATCAATCCGGTATTTGATTCCCACCAGCCTTCTGGGGCCCACCTGGCTGGCGCACTGCTGGCCGGCACGGTTGGCACCAGCCTGCTGCGCTCATTGCGTCACCAGGCTGGCGCCAAATACGTCAATCTGACCTGGAACGGCGACTACCCGGTAACAACAGTGTCGACATTGCGACCGGTGCCGGCCGGTCGAGTCTGGGCAGCCCAGGGGGACACCGTCGTTGATTTGGCCGCGCTAGCCGACCCGGCGGCGGCAGCGGCCCGGCTGGCGGCGGCCCGTCAAGCTTTCAAGGCGGGCCAAAACGGACCCGACCATCATGCCTTGGGCGCCGAGCTAGGCGAGGCCTGGGCACAGGACCTGCGCGCCAGCGGATACATGGACGCGGTCCCAGCCGACCCGCCCACCCAACCAACCAATCTGACCAGCCGGGTCCTGGGCTTGGGCCCGGCCGCCGCCATCTGCGCCTTACCTGGCGAGGTCTTTTGGACCACCGGCCAGGACCTGCGACAGCGTCTAGAAGCGCCACCGCATTTGCTCCTGGCGACCTGCGCTAACCAGGCCGTCGGTTACCTGCCGCCGGTCCATGAGTTTGCCGAAAAAGGCTACGAGATTGGTGAAGCCGGCTTGGCCAAAGGCGCGGCCGAGGCCGTAGTCGAGACCACAGCTGGTCTGCTGGCCGGAGGTGGACCCCCTGGGGTCCGGGCGGAAACGTGAACACTAGTGCCGCAGGCCGGCCGTTCGTTGCCGGGCTGATTACCGTTTCGCAGATGGGCAGCTCGAACCGGGTGGGCCTGCTTTACGCCCTGGCCGAGCATGGTCCGACCTCACGCTCGGAACTGGCCCGTATGGCTGGCGTGCCGCGCGGGTCAATCGCACCAATCGTGGCCGGTCTAATCAAAGACGGCATTCTGATCGAGTTGGAGCCAACTGGAGAGACCCCCAAAGTGGGCAAACCATCGCGGCCATTGTGGTTTGGTCCACGGATTGGACACGCCGGCACAGTCAGAATCGAAGCTGGCGTGGTCGAATGTGCCCGGGTCGATCAACGGGGCCAGGTCCGCGACTCGGCCCAAGCCGCCTTTGGCCGCGGTGCCACCACCGGCGAACTTGAGGACCTAGTGTTGAAACTGGCCCAGGAAGTCTTCGACCGGGCCACCGGCCCACTAACCGGTATTGGGCTGGTCTGGCCGGCCGTCTGGGACCGGGACACCGGACGAGTCTTGTCGTGCACGCCCATACCGGCACTCGAAGGATCGCAGCTGGTCGAACGCCTAGAGCAGCAGACTTCGCTTGAGGTCTTTGTCGAAGACGACGCCCGGGCGCTGAGTGTGGGCCAACGCTGGTTTGGCCAGGCCCGTAATGACGATTCGTTTGCCGCTGTCCAGATCTCGGCTGGGATAGGCGCCGGGCTGATCGTGGACGGCCGGTTGTTTTCGATTGACGACCAATTCCCAGAAATCGGACACATGGTGGTGGACGTTTTTGGCGAGCCGTGCCGCTGCGGGCGGACCGGCTGTTGGGAAACCATCGCCGGCCTAGGCTGGTTGCGCCAACAAGCCCGCCGCCACGGTCTGGCCAATTGGGCCACTGTCACGCCTGGCTACCTGGTCACGACCCAAGGCCCCCAAACTAAGAGGCTGCTTGACTCCTATGCCCGCAATATCGGCATCGGCCTGGCCAATATCGCCATTGCCTTTGGCATCAGCCGCTTCATTCTGCATGGCGAGGTTGTCAGCGGCGGCCCAACACTGCTGGACCAGGTCAGGCGGCACACTGCGGCCCAATGCGCCATGCCCGGGACGGGCCAACCGACTATTGATCTGGCCGACTCAACCCACCCGACCGCCCTACTTGGGGCGGCCGCCATGCCACTTGTCCACGCCATCGAACGCGCCTAGAGCCCCTGCGATGGCAGCCCAATCACAAGGAGAAACGAAATGACCAAGTCACAAGTCCAAATCGGCATAGTCGGGGCTGGCATCTGGGGTGAAAAGCACGCCGAAATCTACCAGGCCATGGATGGCTGTGAGGTTGTGGCGGTCTGCGACCGGGAACTAGCCAAAGCCAGCTCCTTGGCCTCAAAGCTTGGTCTCGATTCTGCCTATGGCGACTACAACGAGCTCTTGCGCCATGGCCGCATCGACGCGGTGGCGATTGTGACGCCAGATTTCGCCCACGCTGATATCGCCGTGGCGGCCGCTGCGGCCGGCAAGGACATGCTGATCGAAAAGCCATTGGCGACCACTGTCGATGACGTCGCCAGGACGGTCGAGGCCATCACCTCGGCCGGGGTTAGGGCCATGGTTGATTTACATAATCGCTGGTCACCGCCGTTCAACACGGCGCATAGTTTGCTTGAATCGGGCCGAATTGGTCAGGCCTATTCGGCCTACTTCCGGCTCAACGATACGCGCTGGGTGGCCACGGACATGCTGCCCTGGGCGGCCCAATCTTCGATTCTTTGGTTCTTGGGCAGCCATTCGATTGACGCCTTGCGCTGGTTTTTCGATGACGAGGTAGCTCGCGTCTTTACCGTGGCGCGCAAAGGCCTGCTGGTGGAGGAGGGTGTCGACGCCACCGACGTCTACTTGACCACCTTAGAGTTCACAAAAGGCGGGATCGCCCAAATGGAGAACGGCTGGATCACCCCAAACGCCCATCCATGTATCAATGACATCAAATTCACGCTCCAGGGCACCAAAGGCACTATCGCCATCGACGCTTCGAACCACAACCTGATCCAATGCTTCACCGATGACGATATGAATGTGCCAGATGTGGTTGTTCACAACTCGGTCTTTGGGCGGCCAGTTGGATTTGCTTTTGAGTCAATCAGGTCGTTTGTTGAGTGCCTCATTTCCGGCGAGGACTTCAAGGTCAGCCTGCTAGACGCCGCCAATGGCGCTTGTGCGCTAATCGCGGCGGAGGAATCAGCCGCTAAGCGCCAACCGGTGACAGTCCGCTACCTCTAGCCCTCGGCGCGCCCCTCAGCGCGCCAGAGGCGAGCTTTGGCATAGACCACCCGTTAGGGCCGGCCACTAGCCTTTGACGGCGCCAGAGATAACTCCTTTGATGATGTGGCGCTGCCCTATCAGGTAGAAGGCAATAATCGGGATGATGGCGATGACCAGCATGGCCATCAGGCCGCCCAGGTCCTTGGCGCCGTAAGAGCCGGTCATGTACTTCTGAACCGCGATTGGAATGGTCTGATAGTTCGATCCGATGACCAAGAATGGCAGCAGGTAGTCGTTCCAGATCCACATGGCGTTGAGAATGGCAACGGTGATGGCGGTGGGGCGCAGCACCGGGAAGATGACTTTGAAGAAAACCTGCCAGGGCGAGGCGCCGTCAACCATGGCGGCCTCTTCGATTTCGATCGGGATCGACCGGATGAAGCCGACAAAGATGAAGACTGACAGTCCGGCTCCAAACCCGGTGTAGAGGACCACAATGCCGAAGGGATTGTCCAACCGGGTCATATTGGCCACCTTGGACATGGTGAACATGACCATTTGGAAGGGCACAATCATCGAGAAGACAAAAAGGTAGTACAGGGTCGAGGTCAGCTTGGATTTGACGCGGGCAATGTACCAGGCGGTCATCGACGTGACCAGCACAATCACCACTGTTGAAGCAATCGTGATGAAGAACGACCAACCGACCGCGCCAACAAAGTCACTCCGGCCCAAACCGTCAGCGTAATTCGACCAGCCAGCAAAAGATTCCCCAGTTGGCAACGAGAACGGGCTGGTGTCAATGTAAACCTTGGACTTGAAGGAGTTCATCAAGATCAAGGCCATCGGTACTAGGTAAATGATCGAAAGCACCGTCATGCCAATGACGGCCACGACGCGGAAGACGCGCGAGGTCTTTTCCATCAGCCGTCCGCCTCCTTGCTACGTGTGGCTCGTAGCTGGATGAAGGCGATCAGGGCCACCAGCAGGAAGAACATAACGGCCTTGGCTTGGCCCACACCTGAGAGGTTCTGGTTGTAGAAGGTGTTGAAAATGTCCAAGGCTAGACCCTGGGTTCTTGGGCCTGGAGTCAGGGCGAGGTTTTGGTCGAACAGTTTGAAGCAGTTCGACAGGGTCAAGAACGTGCAGATAGTGATCGAGGGCATCAGCATGGGGATGGTGACGCGGAAGAGGCGGCGCCAGTAGCCGGCCCCGTCAATCTCCGCAGCCTCAATCACATCGCCGGGAATGTTCTGAATCCCGGCAATGTAGATAACCATCATGTAGCCGATCATCTGCCAGTTGACCAGCAAAACCAGACCCCAGAAGCCGTAGGCCGGCGAGAAGGTCAGGGGCTTGCCGATGGTGTTGATCAACAGGGCGTTGAGCAAAACCTGCCAGACGTAACCCAGCACAATCCCGCCAATCAAGTTGGGCAGGAAATAGATGGCGCGGAAAATATTGCGCCCCTTGATGGCTTTGGTCAGGATCGAGGCCAGGGCGAAGGCGAAAACGTTGACCATGATGACCGAGACAACGGTCAACAAGGTTGAAAACAGTAAGGCGCGCAGGACCGAAGGGGATCCGTTGATATCGGGTTGGAAAGCCTGCTGGTAGTTCCGCAACCCGACCCACTTGCCGTCTGTGACAGTGGTGAACTGGTTGAACGACAGCCAGAACCCTAAAACAAACGGCACTACGAAGGCCAAGATGAAGGCCAGGGTGGTTGGCAGTGCGAAGAGAGGAAACCACCGCTTGAGGTAAGACGAAATCTTCATGAAAAAAGCTCCAGTTTTGGGGGCTGACTGGCCCGCCGGGGCTGGCTATTTGGCGAACCAGTCAGCCGGGCCGGGGGCGGCTAGCCCTGGCCCATATTGGCAGCCTCCTGCTGCCAGCCGTCGACAACAGTTCTGACGACGGCATCCCAATTGGCTGAACCTTGGGCGTATTGCAGCAAAGCGTCGCCAAACTGGTTTTTGAAGTTTTGACTTGGGAACAGCTGGAAGACCCAAGGCAAGTTGGTGATGCCCTCCTTGTCCCGCCAGGCCATTATGTCCTGGGCCAGTGGGTCGGCCGGCGCATCGGCCGCGGTGAAGGTGTCGAACGGGGCGATGAAGCCCAGGTCGTTGGTCACGAACTGTTTGCCCTTGTCAGAGCTGTAGAGCCACCAAAGGAAGTCGAGCGAGGCCTTCTGTTTGGCCTCGGAGGCATTGACGTTGATGGCCAAGTAGTTTTCTGTGCCAATGCAAATGCCTTGGCCTTCCTCGCCAGACACCCCGATATACAGGGGCAGGAACTTAACGTCTTCAGCCTTAACTGTGTTGCCCTGGACGCCGTTGATCTGGCCCCAGCCCCAGTTGCCGTTTTGGACCATGGCACTTTGACCAAGGGCGAATTCCGACATCGAATCGTCGACGGTCTTGGCCCCAAGCTGTTCCTTGGGCGTGGTCGAGTTGTTCAAGTACAGGTCAAACAGCTTCTTGAAGTCCTCGTTGTAGGAGAACTTGACCTCTGAGGGAACCTCGGTCTTGTCGAGGGCGCCGTCGTCCTTAAACTCGTAGTAGAACGGCACATTGGCCAGGTGGGTCTGCCAGCGCCAGTCTTCACCGGTCTGGAGCGAGGTCGAAGAAAAGACGCCTTCGATCCCCAGTTTGTCCTTGTGTTTGGTCATATCTTCAACGACCTTTTTCAAGGTGGCAAAGTCGGTGATCTCCTCAACCGAGCCGACCGTAGCGGCCTTGTCAGGCAGCGCGAAGTACTCTTTCATAATGGCGTCGTTGTAGATGATGCCGTAGCCCTCGATGACATAGGCGACGCCGTAGACGCCATCGCCGTCGTGGATGGCCAAAGACTGGTCTGACAGATGAGCGTAGAGGTCAGAGCCAGAAAGATCGGCCGTGTAAGCCTTGGCGTTTTGGTAGCCGACCGGCCCGTTGACCTGGAAAATGGTCGGGGCATCAGACTTGGCGATTTCGCTGCGGAAAGTCTGTTCGTAGGTGCCCGAGGCGGCGGTCTCGACCCGGACCGAAACCCCAGTCTCTTTGGTGTACTCGGCCGCAATTTGCCTGTAAACATCAGCAACTTCAGGCTTGAAGTTGAGGAAATAGACACCGGCAGCGTCACTGCCGCCGCCGTTCCCTGAGCCGCAGGCCGCCAGGCCGGCGAGTCCTAGGCAAGCCGCCGCGGCGGCAACGATGATTCTCTTCATATGACCCTTCTTCCATATGGCGCATCCATCTGGGGCATTGAACTGTTTTTAGGCCGGCGTGGGGCGGAGTCGAGAATGACGCCAGCGATGTCTCCCCACCAGTTTAAGCTTCAATGGCCGCCACTTTGGCCGGTTTTGGGGGTCTGGGCAGGTAACGGTTTGACAACACTTTTGCTGCCAAGGCTTTGGCCAAGGCGCTAGGAGGAGGCTTGGCCGATGGCGCTGGGCAAGTAGCTAGGCAGCGCCTGGGTGACAAGCTGTTCGTAGACCAAATCAGGGGCCAAGCAGCGCAGCTCCTCGGCCAGGCATTCGGCGGTTGAACGGCGAGACAGCACCAGATGCTGGCGATCATGCCCGCTTTGGCGAAGGACAGCCCCGGCTTGGGTGTGTTCCTTGTCCAAGACCAGGTGGCTGCCGCCGCGGAAGTAGAGCTCAATCGAGCTGATCGAGCCGGTCAAGCCTGGGGCCCGGCGCACTGTTACGTGCAACGACTGGGCCACCCAAGCGGCCATCAAATCAGCCGCCACCGCGGTTGGGGCGCTGATAACCGCACTGGTGACGGTGCCGGCATCGGACTGCGCCAGGGCGCCTGTCAACTGGGCTCGCCAGGGCGACAGCCGAGCCCAGGCCAGGTCGCCGTCACCTGGGTGATAGGCGGAGGTTAGGGCTTTGAGAGCGGCTTCGCGGTTGGGGGCCTCGCGGGAATCAGTGATGCGCCTAACCGCCATTCGCCCAAGGGCAGAGGTGGCCGGAACCTCAGGACGTGTGGCCGGCCACCAGACCACCACCGGCAAATCAGGCACCAGTAGCGGCGCCACTATGGCCTCGAGGCTAGTGGCGGCGCGGCCAATCGCCCTCAAGACGACTATCTCGCCGGAGCCGCCATCTGAGCCAAGGCGGATCTGGGCGTCCAGGGCAGCCGGTTCGTCAGGCGATTCGGTGGTGACAACAATGGCCCGGCAGGGGTGTTCCATAGCCGCCACGCGTAGCACTTGGACTGAGCTTTCGAGTTCGCCTGGCTCACACTGGACCACCAAGTTCAAAGCCCGCGCCTGGGCGGCCACCCCAGCCTGGGCTCGCAATTCGACCAGGCGGGTGGCAACCTGGCTAACCGATGTGGCGTAAATCGGAATGATCACGGCCGCCTCCAGGTTTTGCCGTCCCGGGCCAGCAGCCTATCGGCAGTTTTCGGTCCCCAACTGCCAGCCGGATATCGCGCCGGCGGCTTGTTTGAGGCCTGCCAAGCCTTCAGGACAGGTTCCACCACCCGCCACGATTCACTGACCTCACTAGATGAGGCCTGGTAGGGCGGGACACCGACCAGCACGTCAAACAGCTCCTGTTCGAAACCCTCCGGCAGGGCTTCGGCAAAGGTGTAACCATGAGAGAAATCGACTGTCACCGGGCGGACTTGAGTCTGGGTGTTTGGCACTTTGGTGTCGATGCGCATGGTCACACCCGAATCGGGTCGCATTCGGATAGTCAGGAGGTTGGGTTCCAGTTGGCCGGCTAGGGCCGGTACCGTCTGCGCCCAAGCAGTCGGTTTCAGTAGCAGGGTGATTTGGGTGATGCGCCGGCCCAGTCGCTTGCCGGTGCGGAGGTAGAAGGGAACGCCCCGCCACCGGTCTGTGTCAACCGCTAGCTTCAGGGCCGCGTAGGTCTCTGTGGTCGAACCTCCGATCACGCCGGGCTCATCCAAATAGCCCTTGACCTGGATGTTTCCCTGCCACCCGGCAGTGTACTGGCCGCGCGCGGCGGCTTTTGAGACTGGTCCGGCCAACTCGATTTGGCGCAAGGCGCACTGGCGGGCCGCCCTGACATCAACTGCCGCCATCGAAGCCGGTTGGTCCATGGCCGTCAAAGCCAGCAGTTGGAACATATGGCCGGTCACTATGTCGCGCAAGGCGCCAAGTTGGTCCCAGTAGCCGGCTCTAGCGCCAATTCCTTGGTCTTCGCCCATAGTGATTTCGACATGCGAAACGTGGTCTCGGTTCCAGACCGCATCGAAGAGCCGGTTGGCGAAGCGCAGCGCCACAAAGGTCCGGACTAATTCGTTGCCTAGGTAGGGGTCCATACGACAGACCTCAGTCTCACAAAAACCCTGATCGATCAGGTAGTTCAGTTGCTTGGATGAGACCAGGTCAAAGCCGTAGGGACGTTCGACCACTAAGCGGCCACCATGCCCAGGGGCTCCGGCCAAACCAGAATCAAGTAGGCCCTGAACCGCCACCGGGCAGCGGTCCGGTGGCAGGGCTAAATAGAACAGACGCTGTTGTCTGGTCGAGTGGGCCACATCTGCGGCTTGGAGGGCCAAGGCCAAATCCTTGTAGGTGGCTGGGTTGGCCACATCGCCGGAAACATAGTGCAGCCGGGCAGCGAAGTTCTCCCAAACCTGCTGACGGAACGGGGTGCGGGCGCCGCTGGCCACAGCCGCATGGGCCTCGCGCCGCAGGTCGGCTTCGGACCAGTCCCGGCGGGCTACGCCTACCAGGGCGAAGCCGGCTGGGAGCAGGCCGCGGTTGGCCAGGTCATAGAGTGCGGGCAGAAGCTTCTTATGCGCCAGATCGCCGCTGGCACCAAACAGGACCATGGCACAAGGCCCGGCCATTGGGGTCAGGCGCGGGTCCCAGGCAAAGCCCAATTGGCGCTCACTTGGACCTGGCAGGGCGTCCGCGGACACTCCTACAAACCGGCCAGTTCGAGGCTGCGATGGGCCGCGTTGACCACGTTGGCAGCCGTGAAGCCGCGTTCTACCAGCAAATCTGCGCCCGGGGCCGAGGCCCCGAACTCCGTCACGGCGACGCATTGGCCAGCTGTGCCAACTAAACCACGCCAAGGCCCCGGGGTGCCGGCTTCGACAGAAACCCGGGCTCGAACCTTAGAGGGCAGAACCTGTTGGCGGTAGCTGTCGCTTTGCTGGTCGAACCACTCAAGGCAAGGAGCCGAAACCACCCGGGCGCCAATGCCCTCTTCTCCCAGCAGTTCACGGGCCTGAAGGGCCAATTGGACCTCGCTGCCACTGGCCAGCAGAATCACGTCGGTGGCCGCCAGCGGCGAGGCAGCCAAAACGTAGGCACCAAAACGCAGGTTTTCAGCGCTGGCCAGCGATTGGGCCGCCCGGTCTGGTACTGGCAGGTTTTGCCGGGACAGCACCAGGCAAACCGGTTGGCTTGATTCGAGGATGTGGGCCCAGGCCTGGACGGTTTCGTCAGCGTCAGCCGGTCGAATAACGGCCATCCCGGGGATGGCCCGCAACGACTCGAGATGTTCGATCGGCTGGTGGGTGGGGCCGTCCTCACCGACACCAAGCGAGTCATGGGTCAATACGTAGGTCACCGGCAGTTGCATGAGGGCGCTTAGGCGCATGGCGCCGCGCATATAGTCGCTGAAGACCAGGAAGGTGCCACCATAGGGCACTGTCAATCCATCAAGGGCAATGCCATTGAGGATTGCGCCCATGGCGTGTTCGCGTACGCCAAAGTGGATAGTTCGCCCGGTCGGGTTGGCCGGCAGGAACGAGGTCTCACCTTCAATGGTGGTGTTGTTCGAGCCGGCTAGGTCGGCCGAACCACCCCAAAGCTCGGGTAGGACTGGCCCGATGCCGGCCAGCACCTTGCCAGAAGCCGCGCGGGTGGCGATGGGCTTGCCCGGGGCAAAGCTGGGCAGTGAATCGCGCCAGCCTTCGGGAAGCAGACCGGAACGCAGACGCTCTAGCAAAGCTGCGGCATCGGGCCGGGGGGCCAGCCAACTGGCCAGCTCTTGGTCCCAGGCGGCCGCCGCTTTGGCCCCCCGACCTAAAGCCCGCCGGGTGTGCTGCAGCACCTCGGGTGGAACGGCGAAGTCACTGGCTGGATCCAAGCCAAGGTTGCGTTTGAGGCCAGCCACTTCCTGGGGCCCAAGTTTGGCGCCGTGGATTGAGGCCGTGTTCTGCTTGGTGGGCGAGGGCCAGCCAATAATCGACCGCAGGCAAACAATCGACGGCGCGTCTGAGACCGCTTGGGCTTTCTTCAGAGCCTGGTAAAGCGCCTGGTAGTCCTCTGCGTAGCGACCGCCGTGGGTCCAATCGACTCTATCGGTGTGCCAACCGTAGGCGCGATACCGGGCCAGGACGTCCTCAGTGAAAGCTAAGTCGGTTGACCCTTCAATCGAGATCTGGTTTTCGTCATACAGCACCACCAGGTTGGCCAGCTTGTGGGTGCCGGCCATCGAACTGGCCTCGGCGGTGATGCCCTCCTCAAGGTCACCTTCGCCGGCAATAACCCAAATGGTGTGGTCAAGAGGCTGCCTGCCGTCAGATCCGGGCTCCAGCATGGCGCCGAGTCGCCGTGCCGCCATGGCCATGCCGACAGCCGAGGCCAGCCCCTGGCCCAAGGGCCCGGTCGACATTTCCACCCCAGGGGTCAGGCCGTGTTCTGGGTGTCCCGGTGTGATCGAACCGGCCGTGCGCAGCGCTTGGATATCCTCCAAGGAGACGTCATAGCCGGCCAGGAACAGTTGGACGTAGAGCAGGGCCACAGTGTGACCGGCCGAGAGAACCAGCCGGTCACGTCCCAGCCACTTCGGGTTAGCCGGGTCGTGGCGCATCAGACGCTGGTAGAGCAAATAGGCTGGGCCGGCCAGCGAAATGGCACTGCCAGGGTGACCGGAGCCGGCCTTTTCGATGGCGTCTGCGGCCAGGGCCTTAGCGGTGGCGACGGCGAGGTTGTCAAGGTTGGACCACTCCAGGTCATAAGGCATGGCCATCAGCTTAGTCGGCGCAAGGAAAGTTGGGTTGGGCGCGCAGCACCTGCCACCCCCTCGCTCGCCAGTCCGAGCTTTGGCATCATTGGCTGAACCGCGAGTTTGGGCTTTGGCATCATTGGCTGAACCGCGAGGTTGGGCTTTGGCATGAAAAGGCCGGGGCGGGGCCAGGCTCGTTGTCTCGCGCCTTGTCTTGGGGCAATGCCGCCGCATTGCCAAAGACAAATGCCCGGAGCCAATCCCAGACAACAATCCTCGCCCCGCCCCTCGCAAGGATGGGCTTTCGCACAATCGCCTTGGGCGAGGAACACTGCGGGACAATTGTCCGGTGGAACTAGATCAGGTGATCGCGGCCTATTTGGCCCATTTGCGCCTAGAGCGCGGCGCTAGCCTGGCCACACTCGACGCCTACCGCCGTGACCTGCGGCGTTACCAGGAATACCTTGGTCCGGTCAAGCTTGAGTCGGTTTCCGCCAGGCAAGTTGAAACCTTTGCCCGCCAGTTGCGGGAACCTGGCGGCGGCGCGGCCTTGTCAGCCGCTTCGACGGCGCGGGCGATTAGCGCAGTCCGGTCGCTGCACCGTTTCGCCTTGGCTGAGTTCTATGTCACAAGCGACGTGGCCCGCGACGTAACCGGGCCAAAACTGTCCGCCCGTTTGCCTAAGGCTCTAACGGTCGAACAGGTCGAAGCCCTGTTGCAGGGGGCAAAAGGTGCCGGTGAGCCGCTTGACCTGCGAGCGGTGGCGGTGCTGGAGCTGCTCTACGCCGCCGGTTTGAGGATCTCCGAGCTGGTCGGGCTCGATCTTGATGACGTTGACTTCTCAAATCAGCGCCCGGCTTTGAAAGTCCTTGGCAAGGGCGCTAAGGAGCGGATCGTGCCGGTGGGCGGCCCTGCCCACTTGGCCTTGGAGGCCTATCTGGTGCGCGGCCGGCCGGTCCTGGCCCGGCGCGGCCAGGGCACCCCGGCTTTGTTTCTGGGGGCTCGGGGTGGGCGGCTGGCCCGGCAAGCGGCCTGGCAGATAATCAGGCAAGCCGCCGATGCCGCTGGTTTAGGTGGCCTGGAAATCTCGCCGCACTCGTTACGGCACTCCTTTGCCACCCATCTGCTTCAAGGCGGAGCGGATATTCGTGTGGTCCAAGAACTGTTGGGTCACGCTTCGGTTACCACTACCCAGATTTACACCAAAGTCACCCCCGAACACCTGCGTGAGGTCTGGTTGGGGGCCCACCCAAGGGCTCGCGGAACGGGTTAGCAGCCCAAGTAGGCCGGGAAGATGGCCAGACCAGGCCGGGGAATCGGCAGGGCCAAACCGGGAAGATAGCGGGATCTGGCCGGGAATCGGCAGGACCGGGACGGGAAGTCGGCAAAACCTGCTGGGGAATTGGCACAATCAGGCCGGGGCCAGCGTGCCCAAGCCTGCGCCAGCCGGGGCCTTGATAACGTGGCCGCGTGAGTGCGCGGATCAAGCCAAACCCTGCGGCAGTCAAAGACGATTTCCCGCCCCCGCCAAAGCTGAGTGGCCACGGGCCTGCCCGGATTATCACCATGTGTAACCAAAAAGGTGGCGTGGGCAAGACCACCACCGCAATCAACCTGGGGGCGGCCCTGGCCGAATACGGCCGGCAGGTGCTGCTGGTCGATTTTGACCCGCAAGGAGCGGCCACCGTCGCCACAGGGGTCAACCTGGGCGAAGAAGACCCCACCGTCTACGAGGCCCTGATGAACCCTGAGGTCGAGCTGACTTCGGTGATCAAGTCAAGCAAGATTGCGGGCCTTGACGTGGCGCCTGCCAATATCGACCTTTCGGCCGCGGAGGTCCAATTGGTGGGCGAAGTCGCCAGGGAGAACACCCTGGCGCGGACGCTGCGAGGGGTCGCGGATGACTACGACATCATTCTGATCGACTGCCAGCCTTCATTGGGTTTGCTAACCGTCAACGCTTTGACCGCTGCCCACGGCGTTATCATCCCCTTGGAGACCGAGTACTTTGCCCTCAGAGGTGTAGCCCTGCTGGTTGAGACCATCTCCAAAGTGGCAGACCGGCTCAACCCAAGGCTGAAGATCGACGGCATTGTCGCCACTATGTTCGATGCGCGCACCTTGCATTCGAAAGAAGTTCTGGACCGAGTGCATGAGGCCTTTGGTAGCGAGGTCTTCACGACTGTCATTGCCCGCACGGTCAAGTTCCCCGACGCCTCGGTGGCGGCAGAATCAATTCTGAGCTTTGCGCCGACCCACGCTGGCGCCGAGTCCTACCGGCGTCTGGCCCGCGAATTGGTGGCGCGCGGCGATGCCGCCTGAAGTCGAAACCTTCGCCGTCAACCTGGCCAACTTCACTGGCCCCTTTGACCTGCTGTTGTCACTCATCGCCAGGCACCAGTTGGATATCACCGAAGTGGCCTTGGCCCAGATCACCGATGATTTCATGGCCCATATCAAGGCCCAGGAAGACAATTGGTCGCTGTCCCAGGCCAGCGAGTTCGTGGTCGTGGCCGCGACCTTACTTGACCTGAAGGCGGCTTCGCTGCTGCCCGGTGGACTAGAGCAAAGCGAGGACTTCGAACTGCTCGAGGCCAGGGATCTGCTGGTCGCCCGCCTGCTGCAATACCGCGCCTTCAAGCTGGTGGCGCAGTCGATGCAGGTCGAGCTGGCGCAGCAGAGTCGCTACCGGCCGCGATCAGTAGGGCTTGAAGCGCACTTCGCCCAGCTGCTACCGGATCTGGTCTGGACGGCTAACCCCAGCGATTTGGCCCGGCTAGCGGCCAGCGCCTTGGCGCGCCCGCCAAAGCCAACTGAGGTTCCATTCGAACACCTACATGCGCCCAAAGTGTCAGTACCGGAACAGGTAGCCGTTTTGACGGCCCGACTGCGCCGGTCTCGCACCGCCACCTTTCGTCAGTTAGTGGCCGATGCCGGCCCAACAGTTAGCCTGGTGGTCGCCCGCTTTGTCGCCATCCTTGAGTTGTTCCGGGTCGGAGCGGTCACCTTTAGCCAAGGTGAAGCCCTAGGTGAACTGTCGATCCACTGGTCTGGACCGACCAAAGGCGAAGTCAGATTGGAGATGGGCTCGTGGAGATGAGCCAGGCCCGGGCCGCCCTGGAGGCGGTCCTGATGGTAATTGACGAACCGGCTAGTTCCACCGACTTGGCCATTGCCGTGGACCTGCCAGTACCTCGCGTGGAACAGTTGCTTGAAGAATTGGCGACGGAATACCGGGGCGCCGGCTCGACCCGACCGCGCGGCTTCGAGCTGCGGCAGGTGGCAGGCGGCTGGCGAATCTACTCCAATCCGGATTTCGCCGAGGTGGTGGCACGTTTCGTCACAGACGGTGCTACCGCCAAGCTGACCCAGGCGGCCCTGGAGACGTTGGCGATTGTGGCCTACAAGGGCCCCATTAGCCGTGGTCAGATCGCCGCCGTACGTGGCGTCTCAGTCGATTCGGTAGTTAGAACCCTGCTAACGCGCGGTCTAATCGAGGAGGTCGAGGTCGACCCAGTGACTGGGGCATCACTATTCGCCACCACCGGCGACTTTTTGCAGGCCATGGGATTGGCTAGCCTTGACCAGCTAGAACCGCTGGCGCCACACTTACCAGCCGGACAGGAATTGGCCGAGATCGAGGAGCAGATTAGCCATGAACCAGCCTCAGCCGCGCCGAGAGGCGCCGCCCCACAGCGCTGACTCACCTAGGCTGCAGAAAACTCTGGCCCTGGCTGGTGTTGGTTCGCGGCGAGCCTGTGAGGCTCTGATCGAATCCGGCCGGGTCAGCGTCGACGGCCAGACGGTCAGGCAGCTAGGTATCAGAATCGATCCAGCCAGGCATCGAATCGCGGTCGATGGTCTGACAGTAGAAACAAATGTACAAAAGACCACACTAGCTTTGCACAAGCCGTATGGTGTCATTTCGGCCATGGTCGAACCAGACGGACGGCCTTGCCTGGGGGAGTATGTACAACAAAGGAACGAGCGTCTGTACCACATCGGTCGTCTTGACACTGACAGTGAAGGCTTGATTCTGCTGACTAATGACGGCGAATTGGCCAACCGGGTGGCTCACCCAAAATACGAGCTGGTCAAAACCTACCTTGTGACCGTGGAGGGCAAGCTTTCTACCAAGACGGCCAACCGCCTGCGGCGAGGCTTCGAGCTGGATGACGGGCCGGCCAAAGTGGACCGGCTGAAACTGATTGACACCCTGCCAGGTGCGACCCTGTTAGAACTTGACATTCACCAAGGCCGCAACCGTGTCATCAGGCGACTGATGGATGCGGCCGGGCATTCAGTGACGGGCCTAGTGCGTACGCGAGTCGGGCCTATTCGATTAGGTGACCTCAAACCGGGGCGCACCAGGGTGCTCTCGGCCCCCGAGGTCGCCTCACTGAAACAGGCGGTTGAGCTGTGAGGCCGCATGCCACTACCGGACCGGTTCTGATAGTCGGCTGTGGGCTGATGGGCGCCTCAGCCGGCCTGGCGTTGACGGCCCGTAAGGTCGCCGTCCAGTTGGAGGACTCCTCGCCAACAGCTTTGGCGGTGGCAGTACAGGTCGGGGCTGGGCAGGCCAGAGATGACAAGGCACCGGCGCCAAAACTAGTTATCGTGGCGACACCGCCGGATGTGACAGCCCGGGTGGTTGTTGAACAGCTCAAAGCCCAACCTGAGGCCGTGGTCACGGACCTGGCCTCAGTCAAGGCTGCCATCTTTGATGAATTAGCCCAGGGGGCCAAAGACGACGGCTTGGACCTTGGCCGTTACGTCGGCTCGCATCCGATGGCCGGCAAGGAACGATCTGGACCGGCCGCGGCCACGGCCGATTTGTTCACTGGCCGGCCCTGGGTAATCGCGGCCACCGACCAGACCAACCAGGATTCGACTTTGGCCGTGCGTGACCTGGCGATTGATCTTGGCGCAACGGTGCACTACCTCGAACCGGCAGCCCATGACGCGGCCGTAGCCTTGGTCAGCCATGTGCCACAGGTGGTGGCCTCTTTGGTGGCCGCCCGCCTACAGGACGCCTCGCCGCAAGCTCTGGAGCTGGCCGGCCAAGGCTTGCGAGATGTCACCCGGATTGCCAAATCAGACCCGGCTTTGTGGGCCGCAATTCTCACATCCAACGGCCCGGTGGTTGCGGCCCAGCTCAGGGCCATAACAGCTGACCTGGAGCGGGCGGCGGCGACACTTGAGGCGGCCAACCGGCCTAAAGCCCTGGGCCAAAGCCTGCTGGAAATCAGCAGCTTGATGATTGCTGGCAACCGGGGAGCTGAGCGGATTCCTGGTAAACACGGCGGCGCCCAAATCGCCTTTGACCAGTTGACCGTAGTGGTGCCGGACCGGGTGGGGGCTTTGGCTGGGCTGTTCGCGCTGCTCGACCAACTCAAAGTCAACCTGGAGGACCTCAACCTGGAGCACGCCGCCGGCCAGGCGGTTGGTTTGGCTACGCTGTCGGTGCCTCAGGGCCGCGGCGGCCAATTGTCCGCCGAGCTGGAACTACACGGCTGGAAGTGCCTGGTATGAGTCTTGTTATCGCCATTGATGGCCCCTCCGGTAGTGGCAAATCGACGGTTTCGAGGGCTGTGGCCAAGCAGCTGAACCTGGCCTACCTTGACACCGGGGCGATGTACCGGGCGGCCGCAGTTGAGGTGGCCCGGCACGGCGCGCTCGACCAGGTCGAGGCCATGCCCGCCCTGGTTGAAGCGATGGAGCTGGTCATCGCGCTGGACCCGACAGCCCCGGTGGTCTACCTCGACGGTGAGGACATATCTGAGCTAATCCGCAGCCCGGATGTCAGCGCCAAAGTCTCGCGCGTTTCGACCGTGCCGGGCGTGCGCCAAGTCATGATCGCGCTCCAACAGGCCGTGATTGGCCGCGAGCGAACGCCGGCCGGTTGGGCCCAGGGCCGCGGCGTGGTGGCCGAAGGCCGTGATATCACCACGGTGGTGGCGCCCGATGCCGAGGCTCGCCTTTTGCTGACCGCCTCGCCTAAGACCCGCCTGGCCAGGCGGGCTGCCGAGGTCCATGGCGCAGCCAGTGGCGCAGCTTTGGCGGCGACGGCCGATGCGGTTCACCGCCGCGACCGGGATGATTCAACAGTGGCCGAGTTCCTCCAACCGGCGCCAGGAGTGGTATTGGTCGATTCAACTGAGCTGTCCTTGGAGCAAACCATCGCCCAGGTCCTGGCCCTGGTGGCGTCATGAGCCCAACTGGCCGGCTGCCTGGCCGGCCGCCTGGTCGACTGCCTGGCCGCCTTCAAGCCGGCTGGGCTCACGCCCTTTGCGCCGCCTTTGACCGGGTCTTTTGGCGTTGTCGCATCTCAGGTGCCGAGCAGATTCCGCCCGGCCCGGCCATATTGGCCGGTAACCACGCCGGGCTGATGGACGGACCGGTGGTGATGGGGGCGGCGCCGCGCGGCGTTCACTTCTTGATCAAACAGGAACTGGCCAAAGGGCTGCTGGGCCAAATCATGCTGGCCGGCGGTCAAGTGCCGGTCGATCGCAGTGCGGGCGGCCAAGCCCTGAAAGTCTGTTTGGCCCTGTTGCGGCGAGGCCGGCTGGTCGGCATTTTTCCCGAAGGCACCCGTGGCGATGGCCAAATGCGGCAGATCCAAGCCGGGGTAGGTTGGTTGGCGGTCCATTCCGGCGCCCCGGTGGTGCCATTTGCCTGTTTGGGTACGCGCCGCCAAGGTGAGTCGATTGGCCATTTCCCAGGGCCAGGCCGGCGCTTGGATGTCTCTTTTGGCCCACCGGTTGACTTGTCGATGCTGCAAGGCAGCCGGCGCCAAAGGGTCGGCGACAGCCTCGAACCAATCGCCCAAGCCATGAGGACTCAGCTGGCCGCGGCCGTGGCCAGGACCGGAATGACGCTGCCAACCGACCAAGGCAGGCGGGACCAGCCATGACCAGCCCAAAGACCGAAGCCCTGCTTTCGGCCCTGCAGGCCTATGACCTTCAGCCAGAGGACATGGCCCTACTCCAGGATTCACCAGGTGGCCTGGCCCAAGGCCAAAGTGAGTTGTCTCTGGGAGCTTTGGCCGTCATCGGGCGTCCCAATGTTGGCAAGTCGACACTGGTCAACCGGATTTTGGGCCGGCGCGAAGCGGTCGTACAAGACACCCCCGGAGTCACCCGGGATCGGGTCTCCTACCCGGCCAATTGGTCCGGCCGCAATTTCACCGTAGTCGACACCGGCGGCTGGGAGACCGACACGGCCGGGGTCCAGACCAGAGTGGCCGAACAAGCTGAGGTGGCCCTGGATCTGGCTGACGCCGCCATCTTGGTGGTCGACGCCACAGTTGGTCCAACCGACACCGATGAGGCCCTAGTCGCACTGATCAGGCGCAGCGGCAAACCGGCCATTGTGGCCGCCAACAAAGTCGATGGGGCCAAGGCCGAGGCTGACGCAGCCACATACTGGTCGCTGGGCTTAGGCGAGCCGTGGGCAGTTTCGGCCCTGCACGGCCGGGGCATGGGGGAGTTGCTGGACCAGGCGGTGGCCCTCTTGGAGCGGGCCGGCCCCAAGGACAACGCCGCTGACGCGCCGGGGGTTAGACGGGTGGCTTTGGTGGGCCGGCCCAATGTCGGTAAGTCATCGTTGCTCAACACCCTGGCTGGCAGCTCCCGGGCGGTTGTGGACTCGGTCGCCGGGACCACTCGCGACCCGGTCGACGAATTGGTCCAGCTGGATGACCGGGCCTGGCGGTTGGTTGACACAGCCGGCATTCGCCGGCGGGTACATCAGCAGGCCGGGGCAGACTATTACGCCTGGCTCAGGACTCAAGCGGCCCTGGAACGGGCCGAGGTGGCCGTGGCCCTGATCGACGCCTCGCAGCCAATTGCCGAACAAGACGTCCGGATTCTCAATATGGTCGAAGCGGCCGGCCGAGCCTTGGTTATCGCTTTGAACAAATGGGATCTAGTTGACTCAGATAGGCGGTACTACCTGGAGCGCGAAATTGAAATGGACCTGGCGCCATGGGCTTGGGCGCCGCGGGTTAACCTCTCAGCCCTGACCGGGCGGCACACCAACCGTCTGGCTGGCGCCTTGGACCAGTCTTTGACCGGCTGGGATCAGCGCATCTCAACCGGCCGGCTGAACGCCCATTTGGGACAGCTGGTGGCGGCTAAGCCGCATCCGGTCCGCTCCGGCAAACAGCCCCGAATTCTCTTTGCCACCCAAGCTGAGGCTTGTCCGCCCCAGATTGTGATCTTCGCCACTGGTTTTCTTCAGGCGCCCTACCGGCGTTTCATTGAGCGGTCACTGCGTGAGAGCTTCGATTTCACTGGCTCGCCCATCCTGATTTCCGTGCGGCAGCGTCAAAAACGCCGCTGACCCGTACCAAATACCGCCAGGTTTGGTTTTGGCATGAAACAGGTCGGGAGTTGGCCGGCCTGGGCCCCGGCGCCCTAGTTGCCGCCGGGCAAAGCCGCGGCGAAGGCTTCGAGCAGGCGGGCCACGGCCAAGGCGTTCTGGGGGCGGCGGGCCGGATCTTTGTTCATTAGCAGGGCCATGAAGCTACGCACGTCACGGGGTAGATTGGCTGGTGCCACTGGCGATGGGGAAATGACGTGGGCCGTGGCGGTGGCTTCACGGCTGGCCCGGGAGTAAGGCTTTTGGCCGGTCAGGGCCTCGTAGAGGATAATCCCCAGGGAATAGATGTCGGCAGCCGGGGTGGCCGGTTGCCCGCGAGTCAGCTCGGGCGCCAGGTAGTCGGGGTTGCCTGGCACGGTTAGGTGGGTCGTGACTGAAGGCGAGCCGATCGGTGTGGCGATGCCAAAGTCAATCAACACGGGGTTTTCGGCCTGGTCAATGATGATGTTGACGGCGCTAACATCGCGGTGGACAAGGCCGGCCGCATGCACTGCCCGCAAGGCCCGGGCGACTTTGGCCACGATCAGCAAAGCCCGCTTGGTCTCAATCGGTCCGCTCTGGGCAATCTCGGTGGCCAGCGAATGGCCTGGGGCGAGTTCCTGGACTATGACACCCGGTGGTGGCACGTCATCTTCGATCAAGCCAATAGTGCGAGCCACGCCAGCGTGCTGGACGGCGCCGCCATGACTGGCCTCGTTGAGGAAACCGCGCACCGCTTGGGCGTCGTCGAGTCGGTCTGGTCGCATTGTTTTGAGGACCACTGGCTGGTCAGTGGCCGTGTCAAGGCCGCGCCAGGTTTCGCCCAAACCGCCACAGCCCAATTGTTCTTCGACCCGGTACCGCCCTTGGCCCACAAGCTGCCCCTGATCCAACAAAGACGGCGGTTGCACCGAGCCATATTCGCATGGATCATGGTCAGGGCCCTACTGCCACGCCCATTAGGGTTGAGTTATGAGCCAAAGTGACAGCGCTAGAGCCAGGTTCGTCGCCACGGTGACCGGTTCCCCGCCGCCCAGCGCCGTCTTTGATCAGCTGGCCAAACTGGCCTCGTTGAACGGTGTTACAACCGAGTACACCGACTGGAAAGGAAACCCCCAGCGGGTGGCGGCCAAGACGATTAGAGCGGTGCTGGCTGCCCTAGGCCTTGAGGTGGGCACTGACGAGGCCGTGCTCAAGGCCCTGAAATTGGCCCAGGTGGCAAAAAGTCGAGCTGTGATTGCCCCTGCCACAGTCATGCGAGTTGGTCAACTTGGTGAGGTCGCCGTCCATCTGGCCCCGGGTACCAGCGCCGAGGCCTGGCTTGAACTCGACCAAGACCCGCTGCTTGGCAGCCAGGGCGGTCTAGTCGACTTGGCTTTCACGGACGATGGCGGCCACCTGGTTTTGCCTGAAGACTTGCCTTTGGGTTGGCATACGATCCGTTTGCGGATTGTCTCCGACTCACCGGCCAACTCCAGCCAAGAGGCTCAAACCAAGCCGGACCACCAGGCCAAACTGGTCATCTGCCCTGACCGGCTCGATCTGCCGCCCCATCTGGAACCGACCAGTGAATGGGGGCCAATGGTGCAGCTGTATTCGCTGAGATCACAACTGTCTTGGGGGTTGGGCGACTTCATTGACCTCGGAGCGCTCGGCCACGAAATGGCCAGGCTTCACGGCGCCGATTTCGTGCTGATCAATCCGATCCACGCGGCCGAACCAACACCACCCATCACCGATTCGCCATATCTGCCAACCACCAGGGATTTCGTCAACCCAATCTATATCCGGCCGGAAGCCACAGCCGAATATGCCGCCGCTGGCCCGGCTGTGCGCCAAAACGTTGATCAGCTGCAAGTCCTAGCCGCGGCCGGTTCCGACACAGCCACCACCCTGGAGCGGGACGCCGCCTGGACGCTCAAACTGCGTGCTCTGGAGCTGCTATGCGACGTGCCGCGCAGCCCAGACCGGCTCCAGGCGATCGAAGATTTCGCTAGCCAAGCCGGCAGTGGGCTGAACGATTTTGCCCTCTGGTCCGCCCTGGCTGAGGCCGGATTGGCCAGCCAAATCGAGTACGACTCGGCTGAAGCTGGAGAATTCGCCAAGACCCATCAAGCCCGGCTCGACTTCCACGTCTGGTTACAGTTCCTAGCCGACGAACAACTGGCCATAGCCCAAGCGGCCTGCCTTGAAGGTGGCATGAAGCTTGGTGTGATCAAGGATTTGGCCGTTGGAGTTCACCCGCATGGCTCTGACGCCTGGTCCCGGGCCAAGCTACTAGCCAAAGGCATCGAAGCCGGTGCCCCACCGGACTATTTCAACCAGGTGGGACAGGGCTGGTCAGAGCCACCGTGGCGGCCAGATGCACTGGCAGCGGCCGGCTACGGACCATTGCGCTCAATGCTGCGGGCGATGCTTCGGCACGCTGGCGGGCTACGAATTGACCACATTTTGGGTCTGTTTCGCTTGTGGTGGATCCCGCTGGGCATGGAACCGGGTGATGGCACCTACGTCGCTTATGACCATGAAGCCATGGCTTCGATCCTGGTTCTTGAAGCCCATAGAGCAGGCGCCGTACTGGTGGGTGAAGACCTCGGGGTAGTGGCCCCCGGCGTGCGCGAATACTTGAAGTCGCGCGGCATTCTGGGCACGTCGATTGCCTGGTTTGAGCGGGAAGGTGATGGTCCAAACAAACTCCCGCCCAGCCAATACCGGCGCTTAGCGATGACCGCGCTAACCACCCACGACCTGCCGCCCACCAGCGCCTATCTGGCCGGCGAGCATATCAACCAGCGCCAGAGTTTGGGCCTATTGGATATGCCGCTGGACCAGGCTCTGGCTGGTGCCGCCCTCGACCGGAGCACCATGGTTGACCTGCTGGTCTCCGAGGGTTTTCTGGAAGACCGCGAGCAAGACGACGACCCGAGCGTTGTCTTGGCTTTGCACAAGATGCTGCGCTCCATGCCGTCAGTGCTATTGGGAGTCTCCCTAGCCGATATGGTTGGCGACCGGCGCAGCCAGAATGTGCCAGGCACCGACCGTGAATATCCCAACTGGTCGGTGCCCCTAGCTGACGCCGAAGGCCAAGCCGTTTTCCTTGAAGAACTCGAGACCAATGCGACCTTTGGCGCCATAGCCCAAGTCATGCGCGCCAAGTAGCCCAAGCCCTAAGCGCAGCTGGGCTGCCGACTCGGAGCTTGGCTGCCGACCCGCAGCTTGGCTGCCGGCCCAGACTTGGCGACGCCGCTAGATCAGGCTCAAAGCCCAAGGCGAGCGCCGGCATCGGCCGGGAAAGGTGGTAAGACGCCGCCAAAGACTGGGCACTGGGCTTGGAAGGCACACCAATTGCACAATGGGTTTTGAACCGGCGGGAAGTTGGCGGCCAAAAAGGCCGCCGCAATCGCGTCCCACAAGGTCAACACCTTCAACTCGGTCCGTTCCAGGTCGCCTTGGCTAGGGGCCTCACGCAGGATGTCGCGGTTGCCCAGGTAGAGCAGCATGTTTTGGGCCGGCAGCTGGCCGTGGCGGCGCCACCAGGCCAGCGCGTAGAAGCGAAGCTGGAAAAGGGCCTCGCCTTGGAACCGGGGCGAAGGCGATTTGCCGGTTTTGTAGTCAACTATGCGGACAGCGCCGGTGGCCGCAGCCACGTCAACTCGGTCAATGTAACCGCGCAAGGTCAAGCCGCCCTCGAGCTGGGCTTCGATTCGAAACTCGCGGTGATGCGGCCGCAACGAGGCCGGGTCTTCGAGGTAAAAGTAGCTTTCGACAAGGTCGTCAGCTGTTTTGAGCCAGTCTTGGCGCTCTTGAGGTGTGGCGAAGAGCTGGTCCAGGTCGGGTTGTCGCTGCTCCAACCTGATAACGGCCTGGGGCAGCAATCCATGGGCGGCTACGGGCGTGCGTTTGGGCGCTGGCAGATCAAAAAGCTCTTCGAGTACCAGGTGGACCAGGCTGCCGCGTAGGGCGGCGGCCGATGGCGGTTCGACCAGACGGTCAATCACGCGCAGCCGGTAGAGCAGGGGACAGCGTTCGAAATCGGCAGCACGAGAGGGTGACAGGCTCGGGCGCGACATGACCCAACCATAGGCCAGGTATGGTTGCGGGCGTGAGTCAGACAGGCCAAAGCTCAGGGCTGCAGCTAGGACGGATTGGCGGCGTGCCGCTGATCCTGACCTGGTCGTGGGCCCTGGTGGCCGTGTTCCTGGTTTGGATCTATTTGCCGTCGCTGGCCCGGGCTTGGCCTGACGTGCCTGATAGTGCCCGGCTGGTCATGGTGTTGGGCCTGGTGGCCTGCCTCTTCGTCTCGGTTCTGGTGCATGAGCTGGCCCACGGCCTGGCCGGCCGGGCGGTGGGGGTGCGGCCGCGTGAGTATGTCATGACTTTTTGGGGTGGGCATACCAGTTTCGACCAGCCAATGCCCCGGCCGGCCGCTTTAGCGGTGATCAGCGCGTCAGGGCCGGTGGCGAACCTGGCGTTGGCTGGTGCGGTTTACCTGGCCGGTCTACTAGCCAATCCGGCGGCGCCACTGGCCGGGCAGCGACCCAGCTACTTGGTCTTGGTGGCCAGTTTTGCTATCTGGATCAATTTGTTTGTGGGCATTTTCAATCTGATCCCCGGCGCGCCACTCGATGGCGGTGGCCTGGTCGAAGCCCTAGTTTGGGCCGCCACTGGCCGGCGGCAGCGCGGCCTGATGGCCGCTGGCGTGACTGGACTGGTTACGGCCGTGGGGATAGTGGTTTGGGGGGTTTGGCGACAGACCCAATCGGCTGGTTACGAATCGGCCCTGTGGCCGGTGTTGATCGCCTTGTTGGTTGGTCAAGGCGCCTATGCGGCTTTGCGTCAGGGCCGGGCCTTGGACCGATTTGAAGCCTTTTCCGTGGCCGGGCTGTCGATGGCGGCCGTGGCCCTGCCTCAATCCACCAACTTGGCCGGGGCCCAGGCCACTCTGGCCGGCGGTGGCCAGGCCACTTGGGTGGTGGTGACCGATTCGCAGGGTCAGCCCTGTGGCGTCATCTCACCGCAGGCTATGGCGGCGGTGCCAGCAGATCAGCGTGCCGAGTTGAGTTTGGACGCTGTGATGCAGGCCTTGCCTGGCCCTTGGGCCGTTGACCAAGCGGCCAAGGGTCTAGATGCTCTCAGGGCCCTGGCAATACCGGCCCAACAGGTGGCTTATCTGCCGGTGGTGTCGGGGCGGGAAGTGGTCGGTGTGCTTGAAATGGCCAAGGTGCGCCGTATCGCTGGGATTGGTCAGGCCTCGCCATGAAGCAACTAGACCCCGCCGGTCAAGACCCGGCCCAAGCCGCCGCCACTGGACCAGACGCGACTGGCCTCGACGCAACTGAACTAGACGCAGGCCGACCAGACCCCGCCGAAGCGAGCGCCATCGGACAAAGCCCCGCCGCAGCCGGCGTCATCGGACCAAGCCCCAATGAAGCAGGCGTCACCGGACAAAGCCCCAATGAAGCAGGCGTCACCGGACAAAGCCCCGCCAAACGACGGGCAGGGTGCACCAGAGCCATCCCCACAGGAGCGGCTGAACGCCGCGGCCAACTAAAACCGGGGGAAAGGGTCCAGCTGACCGATGCCAAGGGCCGGCATAACACCATCATCTTGGAGGCCGGCAAAGTCTTTCACTCCCATCGCGGCACCTTTGAGCACAACCAGATCATTGGCCAAGACGAAGGCTGTGTGGTGACTACCGCGGCTGGCACCGAATACCTGGTGCTGCGGCCGCTGCTATCAGATTTCGTATTGTCGATGCCCCGCGGCGCCACCGTCGTCTACCCCAAAGACGCCGGGCAGGTTGTGCAAATGGCGGATATCTATCCCGGTGCCCGTGTGGCCGAGGCTGGAGTCGGCTCCGGTGCTTTGACCATGTCACTGCTCAGGGCCGTGGGTGACGACGGTTACCTGCTTTCGGCTGAACTTCGTCCTGAGTTTGCCACTATTGCCAAAGCCAACGTCGAGTCGTGGTTTGGCCGGCCGCATCCGGCTTGGGACTTGCGGGTTGGCGATATGGCTGAACTCCTAGTGGCCGCAGACGGTCCCGGTCCTGGTGGACTCGACCGGATCGTCTTGGACCTGTTGGCGCCGTGGGATCTGGTCGAGCCCTGCGCCCAGGCCCTGGCCCCCGGTGGCGTTCTGATCAGCTACATTGCCACCACTACCCAGCTTTCCCGCCTGGTTGAGACACTGCGGGACCATGGCGGCTACACCGAGCCATATAGCTGGGAGTCGATTGTGCGCCCCTGGCATGTTGATTCTCTGGCGGTTCGCCCCTCCCACCGGATGGTTGGTCACACTGGCTTCCTGGTGACAACCCGCCGCCTGGCGGCCGGTTACACCGCCCCGGCGCGGCGCCGCCGGCCAGCGCCTGGAGCCCAAGATGCCGAAGGCCTTCAGTGGACGGCAGCCGCTTTTGGCCTGGCCGAGGTGTCCGAGCGTAAGCTGCGGCGCGTCACCCGGGCCATCGAGGAAGGCCAGGCCATGGCGCCGGAAGCCGACGGCCGCAGCTAAGCGGACCAGCCACGACATAACACGAAAACAGCCTGACCAGCCACGACCTAGCACCAAAACAGCCTGACCAGCCACGACCTAGCACCAAAACAGGTTGGGGTTCTTGGGCCGTTGATGTGAGCAGGCCCTTTGTGGCTCCTCCAGAATTCGCACCTGTTTTCGTGCAAAGTCGCGGCGCCTTGACCTGCGTTGATACTAGGTCGTGGCTGCTTGACCTGTATTGGTGCAAGGTCGTGACGAACCGACCGGCTTTGACGGAAGAACTCTCATTCCCTCACTTTTGACCAAGCCGGCATCCGGCCAATCACCGCCATTACCACCATCGTTCGGGTGGACCACGCCACTTCGCCCTAGCCGAGCGCCGGCGAGCCTGCTCCGCTCCAACCTGGCGAGACACAACCGTCCACGACGCCCATCAGTTCACGAAACTGTGAGCGTCAGCGTCAGACTCGATAACGCCTGCCAAGGGCGACGACTGCTGCACTTTGCAGAGCTGGACCACCCTGCTGCTG
The DNA here is from genome assembly GCA_009784895.1 of Micrococcales bacterium. Taxonomy (NCBI): domain Bacteria; kingdom Bacillati; phylum Actinomycetota; class Actinomycetes; order Micrococcales; species Micrococcales bacterium. The sequence continues at coordinate 39,560 of WQXJ01000007.1, forward strand.
CACTTGGCATGCCGCCGCGAAACGATGGTTGCACCTGGCAGAAACCGCTCCCGGATCACCTGGGCGTACACCCGGCCGGTTATGCCAGGCGCAGCCGCAGAATCTAGGGAACATGCTCAGCGTCACAATCGACCGTGCCTTTTGTGCCAGGCGCGGCAATGAACGACTGTCGTTCTGCTAACCGTCACAATCAACACCCCCGATCATGCCAAGCGTTGCATCCGATCGAAGGGCAATGGTTGACCGGGCACGGTTCGCCTAGACGCTCGATGCGGCGGGGTTGTGGTGCCGGTCCGGGTGGTGTCGTCGGAGGTGGGTGGTGGATTCGGCGGGGCCAGGCTCAGGGGCCTGGCTCTCTCCTGGGCCATCGAGGAAGGCCAGGCCATGGCGCCGGAAGCCGATGGCCGCAGCTAGGCGGACCAGCTTGGCTGCCCAATGCCGGCGGCCCGGCCAAGGGCGGAACCTCGGTGTCGCTGGAACCCGTTAGGTCCTTGCCGGGCACGGTTCGCCTAGACGCTCGATGCGGCGGGGTTGTGGTGCCGGTCAGAGTGATGTCATCGAAGCTGGCGTGGTGGATTTGGCGGATTTGGCGGATCCAGGCTCAGTCCGGGACCGGCGAGGATTGGGGGAGGGGCGCCGTAGGCTGGTACACCGTGAGCACTGATAGTCCGTATGACCGCCAGGTTAGACAGGTGGCCAGTTTGGAGGAAAAGAACCAGCGCCTGAGCCAGTCACTGGTAGCGGCGCGCCAGCAGCTGACCGAGCTACGCCGCCAATTGGCGGCCCTGAGCGCCCCGCCGGGTAGCTACGCCCAGTTCGAAGGTCCGGCCGCCGGCGGCAGTGCCAAAGTCATCCAAATGGGCCGGCGCTTGAGGGTGTCATGCGGGCCTGAAGTCAACCTGGCCCAATTGCGAGCCGGTCAAACCGTCGCCCTGAACGAATCGATGGCGCTGGTAGCTGCTTTGGGTTTCGAGACCATTGGGGACGCAGTCAAGCTGAAAGACGTTTTGGACCGAGACCGGCTTTTGGTCACCTGCCGAGGCGAAGAGGAGCTGGTGGCCAGGCGGGCTGGGCCTTTGGTCGGAGTGGAGCTGCGCGGTGGCGAAACCCTGCTGTTGGACCACCGTTCGGGTTTCGCCTTCGAAGTCATTGCCCACTCACGGGCTGAAGATCTCATTTTGGAAGACGTACCGGATGTTACCTATGACGATATTGGCGGGCTGGACAAGCAGATTGCCCAGGTGCGCGATGCCGTCGAGTTGCCTTTCAATCACGCCGGGGTTTACGCCGACTACCAGTTGCGCGCCCCCAAGGGCGTCTTGTTGTACGGCCCGCCAGGTTGTGGCAAGACCCTCATTGCCAAGGCTGTGGCTCGGTCGCTGGCCGCCACAGCCGGCGGTCAGGCTTGCTTCTTGAACATCAAAGGTCCAGAGCTGCTAAACAAATACGTCGGTGAAACCGAACGCCACATCAGGGCGATCTTTGCCCGAGCCCGGGACAAGGCCCGCGAAGGTGGGGCCGTAGTGGTGTTCTTCGACGAAATGGAATCGCTCTTCCGTACCAGGGGCAGCGGGGTTTCCTCTGATGTCGAAACCACCGTGGTGCCCCAGCTGCTGGCCGAGATCGACGGGGTTGAAGCCCTGGGCAATGTCATTGTGATCGGGGCCTCGAATCGGGAAGACATGATTGATCCGGCCATTTTGCGACCCGGACGGCTGGACGTCAAAGTCCGGATCGACCGGCCCGATCAGGCCGGTGCCGCCCAAATCCTTTCGAAATACCTGCTGCCCTCCCTGCCCTTGGATCAGGCCGAATTGGCCCGTCATGACAACGACCGGCCAGCCACCACCAAGGCCATGATCGAGGCAGTTACGTCCCAGCTCTACGCCGAAATAGACGCCAACCAGTTCCTTGAGGTGACCTATGCTGGCGGCGACAAGGAGATTCTCTTCTACAAGGACTTCGCCTCTGGTGCCATGATTAGGGCTGTCGTTGACCGGGCTAAGACCGCCGCCATCAAATCTCAGCTCGACCAGGGTCAAGGCGGCCTGACAACCAGCCATCTACTCCAAGCTCTCGACCAGGAACTGACCCAGAACGAAGACCTGCCGGGCACAACCAACCCCGATGACTGGGCCAGGGTTTCTGGACGCAAAGGCGAACCGATCGTCTACTTGAGGACTTTGGCCGGCGGAGGGCGACACCTTGAGCTGTGACGGCCGGCGGATCATGGGCCTGGAAACCGAATACGGCATAGCCCAACTCGGCGCCGAAGGCCACCAACGGGCCAATCCGATTCAGCTCTCGAGCCTGGTGGTGGCGGCCTATAAGGCCACCCAAGGCGACCACCTGGCGCCCTGGGACTACCAATCGGAAGACCCACTGGCTGACGCCCGCGGCTGGCGCCTGGACCGGGCCGCGGCCCACCCCAGCCAGCTGACCAACGACGAAGCCCCCAAACTGGCGGCCCGGCGGCGGGACGGGGCCGGTGCCGCCTTGCTGTCAAATGGGGGCAGGTTGTACGTCGACCACGCCCACCCCGAATACGCCACCCCTGAGGTCACCAGCGCCAAGCAGGCCGCTTTGTGGGACCAAGCTGGTGAGGTTGTGATGCACCTGGCCGCCACCGCCTTGGCCGCAGGCGGTGGCCCGGAGGTTGGGTTATACAAAAACAACACCGATGGCAAAGGTGCTAGCTACGGCACACATGAGAACTACCTGGTCGAACGGCGCGTGCCGTTTGACCAGGTAGTTGCGGCCTTGACGCCGTACCTAGTGACCAGACAGGTTTTGACCGGCTCGGGCCGGGTTGGCTTGGGCCAAACCAGCCAAGAGGCCGGTTTTCAGTTGTCCCAGCGGGCCGATTTTGTCGAAGCCGAAGTGGCCCTAGAAACCACCATCAACCGGCCCATTATCAACACTCGGGATGAGCCGCACGCCGATCCGGCGCGCTGGCGGCGCCTGCACATAATTGTGGGCGACGCCACCATGGCAGCCCAAGCCACCTACCTCCGCATGGGGTTGATGAACCTGGTTTTGGGCGCCCTGGAGGCCGGCGGCCTCGACGGCGGGTTTATCAAGGCGGTTGCGTTGAGGCATCCAGTCGAAGCCTTCCAGCAGGTCTCTAGGGATTTGACGCTGAGGCAGGAGCTCGAACTGGCCCACGGCGGGCGGGCCACCGCCCTTCAAATCCAGGGCCACTATCTCGAACAGATCAATAGCCTGGCGCCGGCTGCCAGCCTCCAATCAGAGGCCACCGACCTAATCAGCCGCTGGAGCAGGTTGCTGGAGCAGTTGGCCAAAGGCCAGCTAACCCAAGCCTCCAAACAGGTCGAGTGGCTGGCCAAGTACCAGCTGCTCGAACGCCTGCGGACCCGGTCAGCGCCTCACCTACCTTGGGATCATGCCAAGCTGGCGGCGGCCGAACTGCGCTGGACCGATGTCGACCCGACGCGATGCTTGGCTCGACTGCTTCAGGCCAAGGCCGGCATTGGGTCGATGTTTGACCAGGCCACAGTGGTCGAAGCCGTGACCCATCCGCCCACCACAACCCGGGCCTACGTCAAGGGGCAGGCTTTGCGACGCTTGGCCGATGCCGTCCGAGCGGCCGGGTGGGACAGCCTAGCTTTGGCAGGGGAGAGGGGCCTAACCAGCCTCAAGCTGACCGATCCTTGGCGCGGCAACCAGGCGGATCTTGCGGCGCTGCCAGGGGGTCGATGGACGGTGGAGGCTCTGGTCAAAGTCCTGCAGACTGGTGACCCAGGCTGAGTTGCGACCACCATTGCCTGACTAGTGATCCGAACTAGAGCCCTAAGCCCAGCCAAGTGGCTGGCAGCTGCAACCAGGCTTTCGAGGCGCATTGCCTCGCCAACTGCCCCGGGGCTGGCGAACCAGGTAGGCCTCGCCGTTAGAATTGCCAAGCAGCAAATAGGTCCCCAGTGGCCCAGTAAGGCAGATGATGGAACAGATCAAGGGCTCAGCCTCCTCGCGCCGGCGGGGCGAAGACCAAGCCGGGGGAGAACCGGGCGAAAGTGGTGCCAACCAAACCCAGGCTCAAGCCGGCACCCAGGCCATCGACGACCTGCTCGACTCGATCGACGAGGTCCTTGAAACCAACGCCGAGGCTTTTGTCCGTTCTTTTGTGCAAAAGGGCGGCCAATGAGCTCCGCCCGCGGGCTGAGTGGCCCCTACCTGACCCCTGGGAACAGCTTTGTCGGTTTTCTGGCGGCCGAGGCACCCGAACTAATGCCCACGACCCGGCTGGTCCAGGCCAGCCAAGCAACTCCCGCGACGCCATCGGCCACCACGATTGTGGCCCTGACCTACCGCGACGGCCTGGTTATGGCCGGCGATAGGCGGGCCACAGTGGGACATGCCATCGCCAGCCGCGAAATGGAGAAGGTCTACCCGGCCGATTCGACCACCGGCATAGGCGTGGCCGGCACTGCCGGGCCGGCCTTGGAATTGGTTCGGCTCTATCAACTTGAACTGGAGCACTACGAAAAAATCGAGGGCACGGCACTGTCCCTAGAAGGCAAAGCTAACCGCCTGGGTTCAATGTTGCGGGGACGGTTTGCTCAGGCCCTGCAAGGCTTGGCCGTGGTGCCGCTATTGGGCGGTTTTGACCGCAGCGAAGGACGCATCTTCTCCTATGACCTAACAGGCGGCCACTATGCCGAACGCGATTTCGCCGCCGTGGGCTCCGGCGCTGTCTATGCCAAAGGGTCGCTGAAGAAACTGCATAAACCGCGCGCCACCAGCCGGGCTGCTATCCGCACCGCCATCCGGTCGCTCATGGACGCGGCCGAAGACGACGCCGCTACCGCCGGTCCGGACTTTGGCCGCGAAATCTGGCCGGTGGTGGCCACCGTCACCGCGGCCGGCTACCGGCGCCTTGGCCAGGACGATTTGGCCCCAGTCATGGCCGCCTTGAGGCAGGAGGCGTCATGAGCTTGCCGATGTATGTACCGCCGGAACAGCTGATCAAGGACCGGGCCGATTTCGCCCGCAAAGGTGTGCGCCGCGGCCGGCCCGCGGTGGTGCTGTCGTTTAGCGGCGGCGTTTTGCTGGCCAGCCACAACCCCTCACGGGCGTTGGTCAAAATTGGCGAAATCTACGACCGAATCGCTTTTGCCGCTGTGGGCAAGTACAACGAGTTCGAAACCCTCAGAGTGGCCGGAGTTCGCTTCGCTGACCTGCGCGGTTATGCCTACGACCGGTCAGATGTGTCTGGACGGGCGCTGGCCGGAGCCTACGCCCAGACCTTGGCGGCGGCCTTCACCACCGAAGCCAAACCGTTCGAAGTCGAACTGGCCGTGGCCGAGGTCGGTCCGGTGCCGGCCGAGGATGCGGTTTTCCACGTTTCCTACGACGGTTCGGTCAGCGACGAGCATGCTTGGGCCGTGTTGGGTGGCGCCAGCGATGAGGCACGCCAAACCGTGGCTGAGGGCTGGCGGGCGGATTTGACCTTGCCCGATGCCGCCCGGCTGGCTTTGGCTGTCTTGGGCAGCCAGTTGCCGCTGGGGCAAATTGAATCGGCTCTGTTACACCGCGGGCGCGACGGTCGGGCCTTTGAGAGGCTTGACGGCAGCTGGTGGCGAGCGGTCGGGCTGAAGTGACCGGCCGCATTATTGGCCTGGAGACTGAATACGGTATCAACCTTGACGGCGGCGAATTGGGCCCGGAGCAAGTCGCCCGCGAACTGTTCCAGCCGGTGGTCGAATGGGGCCGGTCAACTTCGGTTTTCACCTCATCCGGCGGCAGGCTGTATCTAGATGTTGGTTCGCATCCGGAGTTCGCCACGCCCGAATGCGCCTGTCTCAGCGACCTGGTGGCCCAAGATGTGGCCGGGCAGCGGATCATGGCTGGACTGGCCCAAGCGGCCACGGCTCGTTTGGCGGCGTCAGGACAGGCCGGACGCGTCCATTTGATCAAGAACAACGCCGATTCGGCTGGTAGCTCCTTTGGTTGCCACGAAAACTATTGCGTGCCTAGAGCCAAAGCCGCCCAATGCGCCGAGTTGCTGATCCCCTTCCTGGTCAGCCGGCAAATCTTGGTTGGCGCCGGGCATGTGCGTGTCGACCCGGTTGGGGCCAGGCTGACCTTGTCTGCCCGCTCGGATCATGTCTTTGAGGCCACCAGCTCGGCCACAACCCGGGCTAGGCCCATGATCAATACCCGCGACGAACCTCACGCTGATGGCTCGATCTGGCGACGCTTGCACGTGATTGTCGGAGATTCGTCAATCTGTCAGGCCACCACTTGGCTGAAGGTCGGCTCGACCGATCTGGTGCTGCGAGCCATCGAACAGGGTTTGGCCTCTGGCCACTTGGAGTTGGACCAGCCGGTTCAGGCCCTCAGGCAAATTGCCCATGGTTACCTCGATCAACCGGCCGTGGCCTTGCGGGCCGGCGGCACCGTTACGGCGCCGCAGCTGCAACAGGCCTATTTCGAGCTGGCGGAAAAGGTAGCTGACTCCGAGGCCGACTTGGCTCTGCTTGACCTTTGGCGGCGGGTGCTTGAGGGCTGGCAGTCAGGCGATTTCACGGCCGTGGCCGGTGAAATTGACTGGGTCATCAAAGACAGGTTGATCCGGCGATACCAGGAAAGGACAGGCGCCTCACTGTTGGATCCGCGGGTGGCGCGGCTCGACCTGGCCTACCACGACATCGGCACTGAGGGTCTGGCTGGCCGGCTGGAAGCCTCCGGCGGTATGACCCAGGTGGTGGCGAGCCAGCGAGCGGCCGCCGCCGTGCTGGCGCCACCGGCCGGGACCAGAGCCCAGGTGCGTGGCGCTTTTGTCGATGCGGCCCGGGCGGCCGGCCAAGACTACGTCGCTGACTGGACCAATCTGAAACTGGCCGGCCCAGGCGGCGGGCAGGCCGTGACTGTGTTGGATCCTTATGGTCAAGACGCCGAGCCGGCTTGGGCTTTGGTCGAGCAACTAGGCCTGCAAGCCAGGGCCGGCCAGGTCTTGGCCCTTGACGGCATAATGGCCCAGCAGGCCCAGACAACAGAAAGGACCGATTAGATGAGTGTGGCCATTAGGGTGATTCCCTGTCTGGACGTGGACGCCGGACGGGTGGTCAAAGGCGTTAATTTCCTAAATCTGCGTGATGCCGGTGACCCGGCTGAGCTGGCCGCCCGCTACGACTCTGAGGGTGCGGACGAGTTGACCTTCCTGGACATTTCGGCCTCGGCCAGCGGCCGGGCGACCATGGTTGAAGTGGTTGAACGCACGGCCGAACACGTTTTTGTGCCACTGACTGTGGGTGGTGGCATCCGCTCCGTTGAGGATGTTGACCGGCTGCTTCGAGCTGGAGCCGACAAAGTCTCGCTCAACACTGCCGCCATCACCAGGCCGGAGCTGATTGGTGAGATTGCCGCGCGTTTCGGTTCGCAGGTATTGGTTTTGTCGGTTGACGCCAGGCGCTGTACCGATGGCGTCGAAACTGATTCGGGTTATCAGGTCACTACCCACGGCGGGCGTCAAGGCTGCGATCTCGATGCCGTGGCTTGGGCCAAACGCGGTCAGGAGCTCGGCGTGGGTGAGGTTCTGCTCAACTCGATGGACGCCGACGGCACAACCGACGGTTTCGATCTGGAGATGCTAAAGGTAGTGCGTCAGGCCATTTCGGTTCCGTTGATCGCCAGCGGTGGTGCCGGCCAAGTCGAGCACTTCGTCGAAGCCGCCAAGGCCGGCGCGGACGCCGTCCTGGCGGCCAGCGTTTTCCACTTTGGTGTCCTGACAATCGCCCAGGTCAAGCAGGGCCTGCGGGCGGCCGAGTTGGATGTGCGTTAGATGCAAGGAGAACCCTTGGGCGATATGGTTCAAGACCCTCTGGTCCGGCAAGGGGTGTCCTAGATGAGGCCTGAGCGGCTCAGTTTTGATGACCGGGGCCTAATCCCGGCCATTGTCCAGCAGGCGGGCAGCGGCGAAGTGCTGATGCTGGGGTACATGGATCTTGAGGCTGTCAACAGGACTTTGACGACCGGCCGGACCTGGTTTTGGTCCCGTTCACGCCAGGAGTACTGGTGCAAAGGGGAGACCTCAGGCCATATCCAAAAGGTGGTGTCGGTGGCGGCTGACTGCGACGCCGATGCGCTTTTGGTGACGGTCGAACAGACTGGGCCGGCCTGCCACACCGGCGCCAATAGTTGCTTCGACACCAACCCCCTGACCGGCTAAGACCTATATTCACGACCTACCCACGCCGAAGAGAGGCCCGGCTGGCTACTTGACGGCGTGGCTGTAGATTTGGTCTATGACCGTGCACTGGCCAGGCGACCATGAGCCGGCTGGAGAGGCCGCGACTGATGCCGCGCCTCCGCCGCCCGATCCCGAGGCCTACGCGCCGGCATCGGCCTACCCGGGCTACCAGGCTTACCCTGGCTACCAGGGCTACGCGCCTTACCCAATGAGTCCCGGCTACTATCCAACTGCCTGGCCGGGCCAGTTCGCCCCGCCAGACCGCTCGCATAACGGCCTGGGTGTGGCCGCCCTTGTTTGCGGCATCGCTGGCCTCTTGCCCTTCTATTTGATTCCGGCCACGATCGCCGCTGTCATTACCGGCCACATGGGGCTGGCCGCGGCCAAAAAGCAACGGGCGGATAATCGAGGTTTAGCCTTGGCCGGGCTGATCTGCGGCTATATCGGCGTTGGGCTAAACCTATTGGCTATTGCGCTGCTGGCTTTCTTCCTGGCCAACGTTGAGCGTGGACTGTATGAAGGCCCGACTCTCGTGTCGCTGGCGGCGGGGTATCTTTGATGTATGAGTCAGACACCGACGCAACCTGAATACCCCGGCTATCAGCAAAACCCCTACGGTGCCCCACCCCCGGCGCCATATGGCGCCTATCCCTACCAACAAAACCAGGCGCAGCTGATGTCCCAGTCCAAGAACGGTCTGGGCGTGGCCGCGCTGATCTGCGGCATTGGGTCGTGGGTGATTTTGCCGCTGCTGGCGGCGGTCGCGGCGATCATCCTGGGTTCAATGGGCAAAAAGGCGGCAGACCAGGGTCTAGCCAACAACCGCGGCATGTCGCAAGCCGGTTCGATTCTGGGCTGGATCAACGTTGGTATTACGGTTTTCGTGGGCGTGCTGGTATTGATTCTCTTCGTCGCCGGCGTCCTGGTCATCAACTCCACCACCTACTAGCAGGCAGGGCGCCCCACGGCCAGGCCGGGCGGGACGATTTGGCAGTGGACCCCTGGCATCTTGTAGGGTCAAGGCACGCGCCTTTACAAGGTCAGACAGCGTTGTCCAAGCGCGAATGTAGCCCCCGAGGAGTCAGCCGTGTCCGTTCTAGATGCCATAGTCGAGGGCGTGCGGCTGGATTTGGAGGAGCGTCAAAGACGCTTGCCGCTTGACGCAGTCAAGGAACAAGCCCAGCGTGCCCCTGAGGTGCGTGAATGTCTGGCGACGTTGGCCGATAGGTCGGCAGTTTCGGTGATTGCCGAGGTCAAGCGGGCCAGCCCGTCAAAAGGCGACTTGGCTTCGATTCCTGACCCGGGGCGACTGGCCAGCCGGTACGAGCAGGGCGGCGCGGCCGCTATTTCGGTGCTGACCGAATCACGCCGCTTCAAGGGCAGCCTCGATGACCTCGACCGGGTCAGGCGGGCCGTGGACATCCCGGTTCTGCGCAAAGACTTCATTGTTAGCTCATATCAGGTTTGGGAGGCCCGGGCGCACGGAGCCGATCTAGTGCTGCTGATAGTGGCCGCTTTGAGCCAGCCGGCCCTGGTTTCGCTAGTTGAGCGGACCGGGTCTTTGGGCATGACCGCTCTGGTCGAAATTCACGACAGCGACGAGTTGGACCGTGCCTTGGCCGCCGGCGCCAAGCTAGTTGGGATCAACGCCCGCGATTTGACCACCTTGAAAGTTGATCAGGGCCTTTTCGCATCGCTGGCCCCGCGGGTGCCGAAAGGCATCACCTTGGTGGCCGAATCGGGCGTGGCCGGGCCGGCCGATCTAGTGGCCTACGCTCGGGCTGGCGCCCGGGCCGTGCTGGTGGGCGAATACCTGGCAACCTCAACTGACCCGAAACAGGCCGTTTGCCAGCTGGCCTGCCTGGGCGCCCATCCATCGACCAGGGTCAACCGGGTATGAAGGGGCCTTACTACGGCCCCTATGGCGGCCGTTTTGTGCCCGAAGCCCTTATCGGTGCGCTCGACCAGCTGACCGAGGCCTTTGAAAAGGCCAAGCTTGACCCGGCCTTCACCGACCAGAGCAACCAGCTACTAAGCCAATACGCTGGCCGTCCCACGGCCCTAACCGAAGTGCCGCGGTTCGCCGCCCAGGCCGGTGGCGCCCGCATTTTTCTCAAACGCGAGGATCTGGCCCACACCGGCTCGCATAAGATCAACAACGTCATTGGCCAGGCGTTGTTGACCAAACACCTGGGCAAACAACGTATCATTGCCGAAACCGGCGCCGGCCAACATGGTGTTGCCACCGCCACCGCGGCAGCTTTGATGGGCCTGGATTGCACCGTCTACATGGGTGCGGTTGACACCCAGCGCCAGGCGCTGAACGTGGCCCGGATGAAACTGCTCGGTGCCACGGTGGTGCCGGTCGAAACTGGCACGGCCACGCTCAAAGACGCCATCAACGAAGCCCTGCGCGACTGGGTCACTAACGTCGAAACAACCAACTACGTTTTTGGCACGGCTGCTGGCCCGCATCCCTTTCCGGCTTTGGTGCGCCACTTCCAATCCGTCATTGGCACCGAAGCTCGCGCCCAGCTGCTTGAGCGGACCGGCCGGCTGCCGGTGGCCGTGGCCGCTTGTGTGGGCGGGGGTTCGAATGCGATTGGTACTTTCTCTGCCTTCTTGGCCGATGCCGCAACTCGCCTTTGCGGTTTCGAGGCCGGTGGCGAATCGCTGGCCTCGGGCCGCCACGCCGCGCCTTTGTCTGCCGGCACACCGGGCACTTTGCATGGCGCGCTGTCATATCTGATGCAGGATAGTGACGGCCAGACGCTGCCAACGCATTCGATTTCGGCCGGATTGGACTACCCCGGGGTTGGGCCAGAGCATTCGTTCCTGAAAGACACCGGCCGGGCCGAATACTCCGACGTGACCGACGCCGAAGCTATGGCAGCCTTCGAGGCCTTATGCCGCACCGAGGGCATCATGCCGGCCATCGAGTCGGCCCACGGGCTGGCCGGGGCGTTGAAGCTGGCCGGGGGCTATGGGCCGGAGGATGTTGTGCTGGTCTGCCTGTCAGGCCGGGGTGACAAAGATGTTGAGACAGCGGCGAGGTGGTTTGGACTATGAGCCAGCTGGACCAAACTCAGACCGCGGCGACCAGCCCAACCGAACGAGCCATTGATCAGGCTCTAAGCCAAGGCCGAGCCGCCTTGATTGGCTACCTGCCAGTTGGTTTCCCATCCTTAGCCGCTTCGATCGAAGCGGCCGAGTCTTTGATCGACCAGGGCGTAGACATCATCGAATTGGGCCTGCCCTACTCTGACCCGGTCATGGACGGGCCAGTCATCCAAGAGGCGGTGGCGGCGGCGCTGGAAGCCGGTTTCCGGGTTGACCACTGCTTCGAAGCCGTTGAGAAGTTGTCCACCAAGTCAGCTCCGGTCCTAGTAATGACCTACTACAACCCGGTATTGAGGCGCGGCCTGGACCGCTTCGCGGCCGAGTTGGCCGCAGCCGGTGGGGCCGGCACCATCATCCCGGATTTGGTTCCAGACGAGGCCGCCAATTGGATCGCCCAAGCCAAGGCCCACCAACTCGACCGTGTCTTCTTGGTGGCGCCGGCATCGGACAATGAACGCTTGACCCAAGCAGCGCGGGCCTGCCGAGGTTTCACCTACGCCACTTCGACTATGGGGGTGACCGGAACCAGGGCGACGCTGTCGCGGCGGGCGGCCCAGCTGGTTGGGCGAGCCCGCGCGGCCGGAGCAGCTCGGGTTTGCGTCGGGGTGGGAGTGTCAAGTGCCGCCCAGGCGGCCGAGGTGGCCAGCTTTGCTGACGGTGTCATAGTCGGCTCGGCCCTGGTTAATGCGCTGGCCGGGCCGGGCGGTCTAGCCCAGATGGCGGCACTGGCCGGGGAGTTGGCCCAGGCGGTGCGGCGGTGAGGCTGGCGGAAATGGCGGCTTTGGCTGGTCAGCTGGCCCAGGCGGTGCGGCGATGAGGCTGGCGACGGGCGACGGCTCGACCTGGTTGGCCCTGTTGCCCAGTCCGTCGCGTAACGTCTGGCACCTTGGCCCGCTGCCAATTAGGGCCTATGCCATGTGCCTGCTAGCCGGGATCGTAGTGGCCTGCGTGGTCGGGGCAAAACGGCTGGGTCAGCGTGGCTACCCCCCTGAGCTTATGTATGACGTGGCCATCTGGGCGGTGCCGTTTGGCATTGTCGGGGCTAGGATCTACCACGTTTTGTCCTCGCCTGGGGCCTACTTTGGGCCAGGCGGCGACCCAATGAAGGTCTTTTCGATCTGGGAAGGCGGTTTGGGCGTCTGGGGTTCGATCGCTTTAGGCGCGGTGGGTGGCCTGATCGCGGCCAAACGGCACAAGATCCCAGTTGGCATTTTGGCCGATTCCCTGGCGCCGGGCATTGTCTTGGGTCAGGCGGTGGGGCGTCTGGGTAACTGGTTCAACCAGGAGCTATTCGGTGGCCCAACCACTTTGCCGTGGGGTTTGAGGGTCTCGGCCGACAGGGCCTTGGCAGCCGGCCAGCCGGACGGTACCTTGTTCCACCCGACTTTCGCCTACGAGCTGGTTTGGAACCTGTTGGTATTTGTGACCCTGATCTGGTTGGACCGGCGTTTGCGCCTGCGCCACGGCCAGGTCTTTGGTCTGTACATGGCGCTGTATTGCCTGGGCCGGCTGTGGATAGAAATGCTGCGAGTCGACCCAGCCTCGCATCTGCTGGGCCTGCGACTGAACGTCTGGACGTCCGTCGTGATTGGCCTGGCCGGCCTGGCCATTTTCGCCTGGTCCAGGTACCACTTCCGCGACACCGAGGAAGAGGACCCTGACTCAGAGACAGAACCAGTTACCACTGCCGAGCCTGGCGCCGATGACGCCGAACCAGAGTCCTAAGGCCTGCGCAGCTGGCCCCGGAAGGGGCCGAGGTTACGGCAGGGAACACGCCTGAGTAGGGTGTATGCTGGCAGCAGCTGTTTGCATACAGGGAGGTGCCATGCCGTTACTCCAAGTCAGGAACTTTCCACCCGATCTGCACAACGCACTGTTGGAACGAGCGGAACAAGAACAACGCACTGTGTCGCAGCAGACCATTGTGCTGCTGCGAGCGGCGCTGTCGTCACAGCATGACAACTTGAGCAGACGCCGGGCGGTCCTGGCGCAGATCCGGGACAATCCGCCCAAATCAACCGCTGACCTTGACGTGGTGCAAGGGCTTCGCCAGGATCGGGAACGTTGAGGATTGTGCTCGACGCGAGCGCCGGTATCGCCGTTGCGCTCGACCGCCCCGAGGGTAGAGCAATAGGACGGGTTTTGGGTAGCGTTCAGGAGGTCCTGGCGCCCAGCCTTTACACGTTCGAAACTGCGAATGCAGTGTGGAAACACCAAATGGCCGGCGGGCTCGACCCGGTCAGGGCTGCGGCGGCCTTTAGAGCGGCGCAGGGTCTTGTTGACAAGTTTGTCGACGATGAAGGTGTGGTAGCCAGCGCGCTGGTCGATGCCGCAAAGCTGGGGCACCCGGCCTATGACCTTGTCTACACGGCCCTGGCTCGGCAAGCCGGAGCCTACCTTTGTACTCTTGACCAGCGGCTAGAGGTGTTGGCTGGCGAACTGGGCGTGCCGGTTGTGAAGACGGCACACTGGCCCTCGGCCGGTGACCAATCGGCTGACTGACCAGAGGTCCCGCTGGTGTTGCGGAAGTTGCGCAAGCCGTGGCACAAGGTCGGCGAGAAGGAGGAATGATGTGGTCCACGAGACAGTGAGATACAGGCGTCCCCGAAACTATGAGCGGGCCATCAGGAGGAAAGATGCGGCGAGCCAAGATTGTTTGCACTATTGGACCGGCCAGCAATGACCAGGCCTCGATCAGGTCCTTGATCCAGGCCGGGATGAACGTGGCCCGGTTCAACCTGTCGCATGGCAGCCGGGCCGAACACGCGGTTGTTTACCACCGGGTCAGGAAAGCCAGCCAGGAGTTAGGTGTGCCGGTGGCGATTCTGGCGGATTTGCAGGGGCCCAAGATCCGACTGGGCGCCTTTGGCGGCGGACAACCGGTCGAGCTGACGGCCGGTGATAGGTTCACCATTACAACTGAGGACGTGGTCGGCAACGCCAAGCGGGCTTCGACCACATATCAGGCCCTACCCAAGGACACCAAACCCGGCGATGTGGTGCTGATAGACGACGGCAATGTTGTGCTGCGGGTCGAATCAATTGACAAGACCCAGGTGATTACCAGCGTGCGGGTTGGGGGCAAAGTTGGCGACCACAAGGGCATCAATCTGCCCGGAGCCGCTCCTTCGGCGCCAACTCTCTCAGCTAAGGATCGGGCAGATCTGAGCTTTGCCCTCGACCTTGGCGTGGACTGGGTGGCTCTGTCCTATGTCCGCTCGGCCGCCGACCACGCCGAAGTGGTCAGAGCCATGGACATGGTCGGGGTGCAACGGCCGGTCATAGCCAAGATCGAAAAACCCCAGGCCGTCGACGTCCTCGAAGAGATCATCGAGTCATTCGACGGGGTCATGGTGGCGCGCGGCGATTTGGGAGTCGAACTACCACTCGAAGACGTGCCGCTGGTCCAAAAGAGAGCCATCGACCTGGCCCGCAGCTTTGCCAAACCAGTCATCGTGGCGACCCAGATGCTCGAATCAATGACAACCAACCCAAGGCCCACTCGAGCCGAGGCCTCGGACTGCGCCAACGCGGTGCTAGATGGGGCTTCAGCTTTGATGCTGTCTAGCGAGACCTCGATTGGAGCGTACGCCGCCAAAAGCGTCCAAACGATGGCCAGAATCATCGAAGTGACCGAGGCTGGGGGACAGGCCCGGATGGCCCCAATGACGGTGATGCCGCACACTCGCTCGGGCATTTTGACCCAGTATGCCGCCAGCATTGGTGACCGGGTGGAGGCCAAATACCTGGTGGCCTTCACCGAGACGGGCGACACTGCCCGCCGCCTGTCGAGGCTACGCTCGGCTCTGCCAATGATCGCCATGACCCCTGACCCAGAAGTTCGCCGGCAGCTGTCCTTGGTTTGGGGTGTGGAAGCCTTTGAGGTGGCCAATCAGAGCAGCAGCGATGAGATGGTGGCGGCGGCCGATGTCGTGCTTAAGGCCCAGGGTCTGGCCGTCGAGGGCGAAACGATCGTCATCGTCTCCGGCGCGCCTGTTGGCACGGCCGGTTCGACAAACCAGATCCTGGTCCACCAAATTGGCGGCCTGGACGCACCTGTCGACTAGAAGCCCCGGGTCGTTTCCCGCCCCAGCAGGCGGTCTCTGGTCTCCTGAGACCAGCCTCTATTGACCATGGACCGTTCGTACGCCGTCAGAACGTCTTGGTCGCTCAATCCGAGCCTGTTGGCTTGGCTGGTCGCAGCCGCCAGGCCTGCAAACAGCCCGGTTGGGAGAGCAATAAGGGGCAGCATCGCGGCCAGAGCCAGTGCCACTATGGCCTTCGCCTTTGGCCGCGCTTTCACCACTGCCACAGTCGCCAAGGCCACCACGGCCGTCGAGGCGACAATGAGGGCCACCGCTACATAGGCCGAGGCGAATGTGGCCTTCATCGGGTCGTGGCCTAGCCAATTGGTGAGGCCAAACATGGTCCAGCCGACAATGGCCCAGGCAACGCCAAGGGCAACGGCACCGATCAGGGCCGTCAAGCTCATACGCCCGGCTCGTTTGGGTGGAACCGGCGGAGGCATGGGTGCCCCAGACCAATACCAGGCCGATGCCGGCCCTGGCGGCGGGCCATAGCCAACAGCAGGCTGGTCTTGAGGCCAGGTCACCGGGCCGGGCGGTGCGGCAAGACGGGAGGGGTCACCGGCCTGGGCAGGGACTGAACCTGACGCTGGGTCGGATGGGCTGGTCATTGTTGCTCCGATCACGGTGATTCGCACCTGGCCACGGTCACGATTTAGGTTTGGTCCCCGGTGCCGACGCGGCTATCAGTCAGGAAGCGCGATCCAGCCAAGCTATCACGCCCTTGGCTTGTGGTGGTCGGCCGCGCCACCGGTGCAAAAGCGGCGATGCTATCCGCGCCTGGTAGAGCCATTCGGAGCTGCTGCCCATTGGCCCCAGCCGTATTTTGGCCCAGGCCCACCGCGAGACCTGCTCAATCTGTCGCGCCCCGGAGGAGCCACCTACTAAAGCAGCTGGTCAAGGAGTTTCGATACAAATTCAGTCGGCAGACCCACCTGGTTTCGCGGAAGTGCGAATGGGTGTTGTAGAGTCTGGGCATGTCATACCTGGATGTTGAAGCGCGATTGCGCACAGCCCTAATTACCCTCATCCTGGACGAATACTCATTGCTCCAGTCGGTTCGCCTGCCAGTTCCGGCCTCACAACGGGTGATTGCCACCCAGCTGGCCTGGCGACTGCGCACGGAGTATGAACGGTCCTGGGACGTTGACGTCGAGTACAACCGGATTGGCCACGGCTACAAGCCCGGTACCCGGCCGGATGCTCCGGATCCGGCGGCGCGGCCGGTCGACATTTCGATCCATCACCGCGGTCTAACCGGTCCGGCCGCCAACTTGCTGGTTATCGAACTCAAGACCCACGGCGTGGACGACCTGGCCGCGGAGCTGGCCCAGTTGAACGCGACCAAGGTTGGTTTCAAGTATCGGCACGCAGCGCTGCTTGACCTTGGCATGCGCGAGGGTGATGACCCCAACGGACCGCCGGTGGTGCTGGAGCCAGCCTGGCTCTGGTTGCCCGGTGGCCGCGACATGTCGCCGGTCTTTGACGGCGATCAGGCCAAGCAACTTTCCCGCGAAGGCTGGCAGGCTCACGAGCTCAGAGTGGCCACGCGCAAAGCCCTGGAGCAGGCCAGCTAGCCTGACCGCCCAGGGCCACTCGGCCCAAATGGCCTGGTCGGCAGGCTTCAAGCGGCTCAAGGACGCAAGCGTCCTGACCCTCGCCTCAATCATGGTGCTCCTCGGCGCTGCGCGCCTCGTCAACAATTTCGTTGGCCTCACAAAACCAAGCATGCTTGGTTTGACTCGGCCTGCCTCATTGTGCCCTGGGTGGTGTTGTGGTTCAGGACATAGGAAACCCATGTCTCAGGACATAGGCAACTAGTGTCTCTGGACACCGGAAACCAACACTGGGCTCAGACACCGGGAACCATCCCCGCCACGTC
>WQXJ01000008.1 GCA_009784895.1 Micrococcales bacterium
GGTTGTCTGTGAACCCACGGTTCCATTCCTGGACCCGACGCAAATCGGCAAAACCACCCTTGGTGAAAGCCCGGGCCAAGTTCAGGGCCGAGGCTGAATGGTGGTAGGCCTCAACCATGCGCCAGGGGTCGGGGCGGCGGTCCGCCTCGGTGAAAGCGTAAGCGTTGACGGCATCGCCCCGATAGGCCGGCAAGGTGACGCCGTCACGGGTCTCTGTGTCAGCAGAACGCGGTTTGGCGTATTGCCCGGCTATCCGGCCAAGTTTGACCACGGGCAGCGAACCGCCGTAAGTCAACACCACTGCCATCTGCAAAATGGTTCGGATCTTTTTCGAGATCCTGTCTGCTTGACCCTCGGTGAAGTTCTCAGCGCAGTCGCCGCCTTGCAGCACAAAAGCATCCCCAACTTGGGCTTTGGCTAGTCGCTCGGTCAGCTCGTCGGCCTCGCCGGCGAAGACCAAGGGCGGCTGGGCCGCCAGGGCCGCGGTGGCAGCCGTCAGCTCGTCTTCGCTGGGCCAATGCGGTTGCTGGCTGGCCGGGAAGCGCTGATAGGAGTCCAAGTCAGCGGGCGAGGTGTGTAGATCCATCGCCGGCAAGCTTAGCCGCCCTGGCCCTGCCTTGCCGCCGCCAGGTGTTTCACTGGCGACCTCACAGCGCCCTCCAGGCGGTCAGACCCCAGACCAAGCAGGCGCGGCTCAGTGGTGGACCTCCACTTTGGTGCCAACTGGGGCAAAGTCAAACATCTCTCTGGCCGCCCAGGTCTGCATATTGACGCAGCCGTGCGAGACCTCCATGCCCCAGCCGTTCGGCTCGTTCCACGGGGCTGAATGGAAAGCCACTCCCCCGCTGAAATACGACACCCAGTTGGTGGGCGCCTCATAAGGATCAGAGGGCGGCCCCCTCATGATCTGGAATTCGTACTTCATGTAGACGTAGAAAGTACCGGAAGGGGTTCCGTGGCCAATGGAGCTGCGACCGGTCGAGATGATGTATGAGTTGATCGGAGTGGTGCCACGGTAGGTCGTAGCCCTAAAGGTCGACAGGTTGACATCGACCCAAGGGGAACCATCTGGAACGTCGAAGTCACTAGGCGCCTCTTGACGTTCCTCGACGTAACCATCTTCTTCGAGCTCAACCGGTATTGTGATCGACTCCGAAGTGTCCAGCGCCGCCACAGTCTGGGCCGCCAGAGCGTCGGTCCCAGAGACGATGTAACCATTCAGGCCCCATTGGCTAACGCCTATGTCCTCGCCGTTATCCGGCCGCGTGACCGTGATTTGCGGCCGGGACGGCTTGCCAATGGTTTGGTCGAGCATTTCCGGTAGGTCTCGCTCGACCGCCGCCTGGTCAAAGCCGACATTCAGCTCGCGGCCATCTTCACTGGGGGTGATCTCCATCCATTCGGCAATAGTGGACGGGGGCACGGTGAAGCTGGGCACGGCGGCGTCCCAGGACTCTGAGGTAAACGTGATGGCCAGAGCCATGTCAGCGTTGGCCGTTTCAGCCGCCTTGGCGGCCGCTTGATCGCTGATCATGGGCGGGGCGTCAATCAACTCGATCCGGTGGGCGCCGTTGGCCTGGCCGGTCAGCGCCACCTTGAAAGCCTCAACGACTGGCTCAACTTTGACGCCAAGTCCAATTTTGCCGGCCACAACCTCAAAGGCTGTGCCGTCTTCGGTTAGTTCAACGGCGGCGTTGACCGCTTCGTCTTCAGCTGGGACAAACTCAGCGTCGAGGAAGTCGCGTAAGACCACCTGGTTGACCGTCGCCACCAGCGCGACCGGTTTCTCGCTCCACGGGTTGATGGCGAACCAGGGCGCCAGGGCTTTGCCCGCCCTCATCACATTCGACACGGTTTGAGCTTGGTCGAACTTGACGCCCATTTGTTTGGCGGAGCCGGTGACCTTTTTCTTTCCGTCGGTGAACTCCATTTGGAAGTTGTTTTCCAGTCTGTCCACCAGGTTGGTGACCTCGCCCTTGGACTTGCCGACCACGCTCAGGCCGGCCAAGGTGACGCCCGGGTTAGCCCTGGTTTCGAAGAAGCGGATGGCCCCGTAGGCGCCGCCAACAGTGGCCAGGACCAGCACAATGACCAGGGTTAGGGCAATCTTCCTCCCGCGGCGGCGCTTGGGCTTTTTGGCCCTCTTCTTGGCTCGCCGGGTTTCTTTGGCAGCCTTCTTGCCCGATGCCGGTTGTTCCTTGGCCAGGTCAGCCCTAGTTGGGTGGGTGGTTGGCTCGGACGCTGCCACAGGCTTTGCCTCCGGCGGCAGTATCGCTGTGGCCGGGCCGGCCGTGTCAAGGCCGGCCACTGGTGTTGACGGTGCGGCCGGCTCAGTCTCTATGGCCGCTGGTTCAGCCTTGACCTCTTCGGCCACGGCTTCTGCGGCGGTGGGCTCAGCCACCTCGACATCGGGTATCGCCTGGAGAACCTCTGTCTTGGCCCCGCCGTCGTCTGGTTCGGTTGGCCCGGCCTTGGCTGGCTCGTCGACGCCTGCGGCAGCCACCGGCGCGATGACCTCGGTCTGTGGCTCATCAGTCTCGGTCGTGGCCTCGTCGACTGGCTTGGGCGCAACAAGCTCGCCTTTGGCTCTGGCCTCGTCAGCCACTGGTTCGGCTGCTTCGGGTCCAGTTGCCTCAAGCTCACCAGTCGCTAGCCCAGTGTCAGCGCCGGTTGGCTCAACCTCGGTGTCGGTTTCCGAACTGGGCGCATCGCCATCAGTTGCCTCGTGTTCGCCTGCCGCTGCGTCGGTGTCGCCGCCGGTTGGCTCAACCTCGGTGTCGGTGCCGGTTGGCTCAACCTCGGTGTCGCCGTCAGTGGGTTCAACCTCGGTGTCGGTTTCCGAACTGGGTGCGTCGCCATCAGTTGCCTCAGGCTCACCAGTCGCTAGCCCAGTGTCAGCGCCGGTTGGCTCAACCGCGGTGTCGGTGCCAGCGGGCTCAACCTCGGTGTCGGTTTCCGAACTGGGTGCTTCGCCATCAGTTGCCTCGGGTTCGACTGCCGCTGCCTCGGTGTCGGCGTCAGTGGGTTCAACCTCGGTTTCGGTTTCCGAGCTGGGCGCTTCGCCATCAGTTGCCTCAGGCTCACCTGCCGCTGCCTCGGTGTCGCCGCCAGCGGGTTCAACCTCGGTTTCGGTTTCCAAACTGGGTGCATCGCCATCAGTTGCCTCAGGCTCACCTGCCGCTGCCTCGGTGTCGCCGCCAGCGGGTTCAACCTCGGTTTCGGTTTCCAAACTGGGTGCATCGCCATCAGTTGCCTCAGGCTCGCCTGCCGCTGCCTCGGTGTCGGTGCCGGTTGGCTCAACCTCGGTGGCGGTTTCCGAACTGGGTGCATCGTCACCAGTTGCCTCAGGTTCACCAGTCGCTAGCCCAGTGTCAGCGCCGGTTGGCTCAACCTCGGTGGCGGTTTCCGAACTGGGTGCATCGCCGCCAGTTTGCTCAGGTTCGGCTGCCGCAACCTCGGTACCGGTTTCCGAACTGGGTGCATCGCCGCCAGTTGCCTCAGGTTCACCAGTCGCTGCCTCGGTGTCGCCGTCAGTTGGCTCAACCTCGGTATCGGATTCCGAACTGGGCGCATCGTCACCAGTTGCCTCAGGTTCATCAGTCGCTGCCTCGGTGTCGGTGCCGGTTGGCCCAACCTCGGTATCGGTTTCCGAACTGGGCGCTTCGCCGCCAGTTGCCTCGGGCTCGTCAGGCCTGTCCTTGGGTTCAGCTGACAACTCGGTCTGCATGACGACCTCGGCCATGGCGGCCTCGGCGGTTAGCTCATGCTCGGGCAGTTCCTGATCTGCCGCCTGGCTAGCCTGGGGACTCGCCTCCGGTGGCAACTGGCCAGCCGAAGCGCCTAAGCTCGCGGGGGTTGCGGCATCGGGCACGTTACTGGCCGCCTGATCCTGGGCCGGCGCGGTCGCGGCTGGATCGGCAGGCTGAACCGGCCCTTCCGGGCCGGTCCTTTCCTGGGGCTGATCCTCCGGGCCAGCCTTGTCCATGCCAAACTCCCGCACTACATGGCGCCTCTAGGGACCTGGCGACGCCCGCCAGATCCCTAGAGACAACGATTGACTAGTGTGGCTGCCCAATCGCCTCGAGGAGGTCTTGGAACCACGGCTTCGTCGTATCAAAGGCCTTGCCGCCCTTGATGCGTCCGAACGCTATGCAGCTTAGCTTGTCGCCGCCTTCTTCGTCATGGCCTATGACGCCGCTAGTCCCCTCAATTGCACAATCGACAGCCAAATCCGTCATTAGCTTAATCAGGTTGCGGTCGCGTTCATTCGACTTGGCCGAGCGGCTGAAGTAGCCGGACTTCTGGACCATGGTCTTCTCAGCGCCAATCCGCTCGGCAAACTCCCGCGCATACCAGCTGCCGGGGTTGATCATGTCCAGCTTGACGTGGCCAAACGGATCGCGTACTACCTCTTGGCCAGAGACTTCCATCTCCCTGACAATGGTCTCAACGCCGGCGCCTTCAGACAGGAAAATGTTGACGTTGCCAATACGATCCATGATCTGCTTCAAGCGGCGCGATTCAGCGTCAAGATCGACTTCCATTTCGGGGATGTAGACACCGTGGATGTCCCAGCGTTCCTTCGTCAATCCGAGCGCCGGATTCCAGTCTTGCTCGCCTAACCAGCGACGATACTCGGCCGCTGCGGCGCCTGTTAGCCAACCGCAGCCCCGGCCCATGACCTCATGGACAATCAGCATGCGCGGGTTGGAGCGGTGCTCACCAATGATGTTCTGCGCGAATAGCGAAGATTGTTCCGCGGCGGTAAAAGCCCCCAAAGACTGCTTGATCGGGATGACATCGTTGTCGATGGTCTTGGGCAGGCCCACCACGACCATTTCGTAGTCGTGCTGGTGCAGGTATTCGGCCAAGTCAGCGGCGGTGGTGTTAGTGTCATCGCCGCCAATGGTGTGCAGCACGTCGACGTGGTCGGTCCTAAGGCGCTCCGCGGCCGCCGCCAACGGGTCCTGGCCTTCCGCCACCAGCCCGCGGCGTTGCAGGTCAGCGGCGTTGGTCAGTTTGACGCGGGAATTACCGATGGGGCTGCCGCCAAAGTTGTACAGGGTCTCGACCTTGGCCTTGGCCTCGTCTCCCAGGGTGTAGGAATTGCCGGTCAGCAATCCGTGATAGCCGTATTCGTAAACCAGGATCTCGACCTCGGGTGCTACCTCGGTGTAGCGCTCCACGAGCCCAGCAACGGCGCTTGAGAGACACGGCGCGAAGCCGCCGGCAGTCAATAGTGCTACTCGTTTGATTGTCATTATCACTCCTGCTCGGGACCGGCCGCGCCGGCCTTGGGGTTTGGGTCTTCGCTGGCGGGCGGCGTGTCAGGCGGCTCTGGCGCTTCAAGGCCTGCCGGACGCGGCCGTCCACCGGGCGCGATTGGCATTGATTCGGCTTCTGGCGCCGGCGCCCCGGCGGCCAGACGTGCCTTCATGGTAGCGGCATATACGTCGATGTACTCCTGGCCGGACAGTTCCATTAGGGCGTACATGATTTCGTCGGTGACTGATCGCAAGACAAAGCGGTCGTCTTCCCGCCCGGCGTAGCGCGAAAAGTCCAGCGGTTGGCCAATAACCAGCCCAATTCTGACCCGTTTGGGGATCCGCTTGCCCACCGGCTGAGCCAAGTTAGTGCCAATCATGGCGACCGGGATAACCGGCGCCCCTGATTCAATGGCCAAGCGGGCAACACCGGTTTTTCCCCGGTATAAGCGCCCGTCAGGGCTGCGTGTGCCCTCCGGGTAGATACCGAATAGGTGCCCGCTCTGAAGCACCTGTAGCCCTTGGTTGAGCGAAGCCAAGGCCGCCTTGCCGCCGGAACGGTCGACCGGGATCATGCCCAATCCACGCATGAAACCGGCTACCAGCCGCCCCTTGACACCCTTGCCGGTGAAGTAGTCCGCCTTGGCAATGAAATAGACACGCCTGGGAACCAGGATTGGCAAGAAAAACGAATCGATGACAGCTAGGTGGTTACCGGCCAGAATGGCTGGACCTTTGGAAGGAATGTGTTCAGTGCCGCGTGACCAGGGATGGTAGACCGCCCGCATGAAGGGGGCTACCACTGCCTTGACCAGCCAGTAGAACACACCGCCTCCCCTCGGTTCGACTTTGAACGTCTAGACCACTCTAGAGTGAAACCTGTGAGCGAGCGCAATTTGGACGGCCCTGAGTCCTTCGAGCAGCGTTGGCGCGAGCTGGCCGAAGAACTAGCCAGGGATCTCCCAACTGACCTGACCCAAAGCGCTCAAGAGCGCACCATCCACCATGCCATGCCAGTCGAGTTAGGGCCTGAGGTTTTGTCCGATGACGAAGCGGGCTTTCCTCCTGAACCCACCTTGGCAGGGCCGCGGGATTGGGAAGCTCCAGAGGTAGAAGAGCATTTCGAGCCGCCCGAGGCCCCGCCGGTGCTGGGCGGCGACCCTGGGCTGACCCTGGGCTGGATTGCTCTAGTGGGCGGGGTGCTGACGGCGGTGGTCTGGACCATTGTCCGCCCGGCCCTTGATCCAATCGTGGCCTGGATGGGCCTGGCCGCCGCCGTGGGCGGCGGCGCCTTCCTGATTTGGCGCATGCCTCACCGCCGCGACCCGGAGGACGACGACACCGGCGCCCAAGTCTGACCAGCCCCTGACCAGCGCCGGTCCGCCCCTCAGTGCGCGAGGTTGAGCCCTCGCATAAACCAGTCCCTGACCAGCCCCGGTCCACCCCTCAGTTCGCGAGGTCGAGCTTCCGCACAAACCAGCCCCTGACCAGCACCAACACATGCGAAGTCGAGCTTCCGCATCATTCCGTAGGGGCGGGGACAACAGTAGCCTGTGCAGAGCACGGTGTACACTTATTGCATGCCTACTGTTGTAACAAACCAACCCGCCTCGACCGTTGGCCTGCGACAACTGAGGGCCAAGCTGTCTGACTACATTGAGGACGTCAAGGCCGGGCGTACCTACACGTTGACTGAGCACGGCAAGCCCGTGGCTTGCCTAGTCCCCGTTGCCGGACAGTCCGCCTACGAGCGCCTGCTGGCCCAAGGCCTGATTGAGCCTGCCCCGCGGCAGCCCACCGGCCTGGCCGCCCCGGTGGCGGCGGCGGGCACAGTCTCCGACTTGGTGAGACAACAGCGCCGGTGATTGGCTATTTTGACACCTCAGCCGTGGTGCCGTTGGTCATAGCCGAACCCTCCAGCCCGCCATGCGCGCAGACCTGGCAGGCCTGCGACGTGCGAATCTCCTCGATCCTGCTCGTGGCCGAGGCACACGCTGCTCTAGCCCAGGCGCTGCGACTGGGGCGACTGACGGGACAACAGCACAGCCAAGCACTCGAGCTGTTAGAGACCAGACTTGAAGAACTAGACCTCGTCATGCCTGATCGCAGCATAGCCAACCGCGCCGGTTCCCTCGCCCTGGAGCACGCTCTGCGCGGCTATGACGCCATCCACGCAGCCACCGCCCTGGCGCTTCAAGCCGACCATCTGGTGGCAGTTGCGGGCGACCAGGACCTGTTAGCTGCCTGGCGGGTCATGGGCCTTAACGTCATCGACGTGGCCGGCGCCCAAGTCTGAACCCAGCCCCTGACCAGCACCGGTCCGCCCCTCAATTCGCGAGGTCGAGCTTCCGCATAAACTAGTCCCTGACCAACCCCTGACCAGCTCCTTTACAGCGAGACCGAGCTTTGGCACGAGCTTATGCCAGGCCTCGACCTCGCCGGTGAAGGTGCCGGCCTGGGTGGGATCGGCCCCCTGGACCCCGGCCCTAGCGCAGGGCGCGGTTGACGGCGCTGATCAAGGCCTTGAACGAGGCGCTGGTGATTGACGGGTCAATACCAACGCCCCACAAGGTTTGGCCCTCGACCTCGCATTCGAGGTAGGCCGCGGCCGAGGCGTCGCCTCCGGTCGACAAGGCGTGCTCGGAGTAGTCCAAGACCGCCACATCGATACCGGTGGCATCGCGCCAGGCGCGCACAAAAGCGTCGATTGGGCCGTTACCGACGCCTTGAAGGCTCAGGCGAGTCCCGGCATCGGACACCTCGGTGCGCACCTGGGTTTCCCCCGCCTGGGCCGAAAGCTGCTTTAGGCCGGTGAAGGCGAACCGGCCCCACGGCTCAAGCCCGTTGGCCTGGTCGGCCGGCAGGAACTCGTCCTCGAAGGCGTGCCACAACTCATCAGCGGTCATCTCTTGGCCGGTGGCGTCAGTCTGGGCCTGGATCACACGCGAGAACTCGACTTGCAGCCGGCGTGGCAGGTCCAAATGTCCGGCCGATTTGACCAAGTAGGCCACACCGCCTTTGCCACTTTGCGAATTGACGCGGATAACGGCCTCGTAGGTCCGGCCCACATCACGTGGGTCAACCGGCAAATAGGGCACCTCCCAAGGCATTTCGATCTCATCGACGCCGGCAGCGACGGCTTTGGCCTCGCGGGCTTCAAGTCCTTTCTTGATGGCGTCTTGGTGTGAGCCGGAAAAGGCCGTGAAGACTAGGTCGCCGCCATAAGGCGCCCTCGGGTCAACCTCCATGCGGCTGCACTGCTCAACTGTGCGCCGGATGTGGTCAATGTCGCGGAAGTCGATACCCGGGTCGATCCCCTGGGTGTAAAGATTCATGCCAAGGGTCACCAGGTCAACATTGCCGGTACGTTCGCCTTGGCCAAAAAGGCAGCCTTCGACCCGATCAGCGCCAGCCATAATGGCCAGTTCGGCGCTGGCCACAGCGGTGCCGCGGTCATTGTGGGGGTGAACCGACAAGGCGATATGCTCGCGCCGGCTCAGCTGGCGGCCCATCCATTCGATCTGATCTGCATAGACGTTGGGGGTGGCCCGTTCGACCGTGGCCGGCAGGTTCAAAATGATTTCCCGGCCGGGCCCCACCTGCCAGGTGTCCATAACCGCCTCGCAAACCTCTAAGGCAAAGTCGAGTTCGGTGTCGATGAAGATCTCCGGGCTGTACTGGTAGCCAAAAACCACATCGTCATCGAGGTATTTGGCGCCGTAGTCGATCACATCGCGGGTGCCGCTGACGGCCATCTCCCTGGTAGCGGCCTTGTCGGCCCGAAAAACCACCTGGCGAAACAGCGGCGCGGTGGCGTTATACAAATGCACCGTTGCCCGTGGCAGCCCAACTATGGATTGGATAGTCCGGTCGATCAAATCGGTCCGGGCCTGGGTTAGCACCGAACAAGTCACGTCCGGTGGCACGGCGTCATCAGCCACCAGCGAGCGCACAAAGTCGAAGTCGGTCTGCGAGGCGCTGGGGAAACCGACCTCGATCTCCTTGTAGCCCATTTGGGCCAACAGGTCGAACATTTTGCGCTTGCGGGCCGGGTCCATCGGTTCAATCAGAGCCTGATTGCCGTCCCGCAGATCGGTCGAAAGCCAGCGCGGCGCCTTGGTGATAGAGCGGCTGGGCCACTGGCGGTCAGGCAGGTCGATTGTGGCAAAGGGCTTGTATTTGTGCACAGGCATTTCTGTTTTGGTTTTGGCATTCATGTGCTGCCGCTTTCTGCTGAGTTGGTCTGATGTGAGGATGCATGACCGGGCAGAACAACCACCGCGGCGGGGAACCGGTCCGTTTAGGCCCCGTCGCGGCTGGGCAGAAGCAGGCTAAAACTGCGCATAGTGCCGCCTACCCTACTACGCCAACCGCTGAGGTCGCATCTGACCATGCCTTTGACCGGTCTCGCCCTGGCCTAGCTCAGGTCGATGGGGCCGGCTTCGTCTAGCCTGGCTTGGCGCAGGCGTCCCAGCCCACCCCAGTAGCCCAACAGTGCCAGCACTAGGGCCCCGCCGGCCAGCCCCGCGCCTAGGCGACCGCCGTCGCGGCGAGCCCGGCGGACCGCCATCGTCCCTGCTAGGGCTGTCAAAAGGCCGCTGGCTTGGACCGCGCGGTAGCCCAGTTTGACGGCCCAAGGAACCTGGCGATAGTTGGCCGCCAGTTGGACCACCATGATCAAATAGCCGACGTAGCCGGCGAAGCTGGCCAGTGTGCCCAGGCGGAACGCAGTGAAGATTCGGCGCCGGCCGGGTGTGCCTTCGCCCCTGGCGAAGCTGGTCCCAATCGCGGCCAGAGCCGTTGCCGCCGCGCCCCCGCTCCACAACACGGCCGGCGCCTTGGGCACCTGGTCTACCCAGAACGGCTGGTCTGGTGGCGAACCGGCAATCTGTGGGCCGATGCCGGCGCGAAGGTTTTCTTGGCAAAGCGCCTGAATCCAGGTGGCCAGGTCCAAGAAGAAGTCCGGCAGCAGTCGTTGGTCCCGCCCTTGCCTCAGCCCGTGGTTGGCTTGGCCGTAGTAGCGCACTGTGACTGGCCCGGGGGCCTGGTCTAGGACCAGCTGCGCGGCTTGATCTATTGGCATCGAAAGATCGGCCGTACCGAAGGCCATGAATACCGGCATGGTCAGGTCTTGGCGGTATTCGGTAACGTCAAAGTCGCCGTAGCCCATTGTGCCTGGCGGCATTGTTGCGCCTACGAATCGCACAGCCGCATCAAGCAAGGGGGCCGGCGCGCCCACCGACATCAGGTAGGTCGAGGCGGCGTAGAAGGCCTGCTGGCGAGGCGTCACTTCCGGTGAGGAAACCAGCACCATCAGGCCGGCCTCGCGGTCGAGCCGGGCGGAGACCTCGGCCGTCCAAGCGCCTTCTGATTCACCGTAGTAGCCAGTGAATGATTCCATGGCCCAAGGTTGGCGCCTGGCCCACTGGGCCAGGTCAACGTACTGTCTGGCCATGTGCTGGTAGTCGCGGTTGAAGGTGGAGTACTTCTGAAGATTCTTATCCGGCGTGAGACAGACGACTCCCATGGCCGCCAGGATCAGGCTGTGTTCTCTGTAGGCGGTGTGGTTGCCGGTGCCGGCGCCGTGATGGAAAACCAAAACCGGAAACCGGCCTTTTGCCCCAGGCCGGGTGACGGCCACGATGGTCGCAACTCCGTCCAGGTCAAGGCGCGCCAGTTCTTCAATCGCTTCGTGTTTGGGCAGTTCAGGACCGCCTTCGATGGCTGTCTCCGGCCGTTGTGGCACCGTGCGACCGGGCATGGGCCGCACCCGCCACTTCGGTAGTGCCACGCCCAAATCCTATGGCCTGGCCGCGGCTCGGCCCAGCAGGTCAGGGCGCCGCGGCCTCGCCCCCCCCGTGCCCGGACATGTGGCGTGAACACCAGCACTGGCAACCCGTTTACGGCATCGTTGCCGGGTTCTTCAGCACTGATCGTCGTGGAGCTCGTGCCAAAGCGTTCTGGGCGTCACCACCGGGTATCGGTCTGCCAGGGCCAACAGGCTGGTTGACGAGGTCACGATGCGCCTGGCTGCGCCTTCAAGATGGAGGCTGACCAGCATGGCGTCCCATGGGGTTCTTGTTTGAGGGTCGAAAACCGGCCCTGGCTCAACTGCAGTGGTGAAAAGTCGCAGCAGCCCGGAAAGCATCTCCGGGCTTGGCCCGGCTAGCCGCCTGCCGCAAATGCGCCCTACGACCCATTCGATTTCGCTCAACTGAGCCAAACCAGTAATCCAGTTGAGCGCCCCTTTCCGCCAGGCTTCTATCAAGTATCCGGGGTAGCTGGCCGGATAGGCCAGCCCAGCCAACGCCACCGGCGTATCCAGCACCACCTTGATGCCGGCGCTCGGAATTGGCGACGGCAAATCGAAGTGCCCCATGCGCCCAAGTATTACCGCCCGTCCCGCCTTGATCTCGTTTTTCCCGGCACTGCCCACTCACCGGACACCACCTCCACCCGCGAGACCGAAACCACCTCCCCCGCGAGATCGAGCTTTCGCATAATGCCAGATTCATGCCAGAACCTAACCTCGCGGGAAAGGGGCTGGTCAGAGCCGGATCATGCCAAAGCTCAACCTCGCGGCAAAACAGCTGGTCAGGGGCTGGTCAGGGGTGGCAGGCGATGGGCTAGGAGGTGGTTAGAAGCCGAGGCGGCGCAGGGCTTTGGGGTCGCGCTGCCAATCCTTGGCCACTTTGACGTGGATCTCCAAGAAAACCTTGCCGCCAATCAGGGCTTCGATTCCAGGCCGGGCGGCCGAGCCTATGGCCTTGAGCCGCGACCCACGGTGACCAATGACGATGCCCTTTTGCGAATCGCGTTCGACAAAGAGCGAGGCCCTAACCCGCGTCACACCCGGGCCCTCAGGCCGTTCAATCTCCTCGACCAGCACGGCGATTGAATGCGGCAGTTCGTCCCGCATGGCTTCTAGACCGGCCTCGCGCACCAACTCGGCCAGGCGCACGGCCAAGTCCTGGTCCGTCACTTGGTCTTCGGGGTACCACTTTGGACCCAGCGGCATCAAGCCGGTCAGAACTGAGGCGAGTTCCTCTAGGCCGCTGCCTTTGACCGCACTCACAGGCACGATGCCGGCGCACCGGCCGCGGAGAGTCTCGTCCGGCTTTTTCTGGGGGCCGGAACCTGAGCCCGCTGGCCGCGCTTTGGCCGGCGGGCGATTTGCGCCCACCGCCGGCGAGACGGCGGCGTCGACCTCGGTCAGCTTTTCGACCAGCCCAGTCGGTGAGACCTTGTCGACTTTGGTCACCACCACCACTGTGGCCAGCCCCTTTGGCACCGCACCAAGTAGGAAACGGTCGCCCGGGCCAATCTTCTGGTCAGCCGGCAGGGCCACCACGACCGCGTCGACATCGGCCAAAGCTCCGTGAACCATGTCGTTCAAGCGCGAACCCAGCTCGGTCCTAGGGCGGTGCAGCCCGGGGGTGTCGACCAAGACCACCTGGGCGTCATCCCGCTGGATGATGGCCCTAATCGCGCCGCGTGTGGTCTCCGGTTTCGAAGACGTGATGGCCACTTTCTGGCCCACCAGCGCATTGGCTAGAGTCGACTTGCCCACGTTGGGCCGGCCCACAATGGCAGCGAAGCCGGACCTGAATTCGCTCACTGCCCGGCCGCCGGATCCACCTGCAACCGCCGTGCCAAGACAGTTGAGACTTGTTTGCGCCGACCCTCGAACCGCTCGGCCGCCAGTTCAAGGCCGCTGACCTCGACTTTGGTGCCGGCGATGGGCACGCGCCCGGCCGCCTTGGCCAGTAAACCGCCCACCGTGTCGACGTCTTCGTCGTCGATTTCCAGGTCAAACAGCTCCCCCAGCTGGTCCAGCTCCCAGCGGGTCGGCACCCGCCAAAAACCGTCACCCATGTCGGTGGCTTCGAGCGGGGTCGGGTCATGTTCGTCAGTCAGCTCGCCAACGATCTCCTCCAGCACGTCTTCAAGTGTCACCAGGCCGGCCACACCGCCGTATTCGTCGACCACCATGACCATGTGAGTGCCCATGGCTTGCAGTTCGCGCAGCAGGTCATCGGCCGGTTTTGATTCTGGGACAAAAACCACCGGCCGGCAGTGATCGGCCACCGGCGAGCCGGCGGCATCGGCCTGAGCCTGCATCACCAAGGCGACGTCTTTGAGATAGACCAGGCCGCGCACATCGTCCAAACCCTCTGGCCCCACTACCGGCACACGCGAATGGCCCGAACGCAAAAACAAGCTCATGGCCTTGCGCAGCGGCTTATCCGCCTCAATCGCCACCACTTCGGTGCGCGGCACCATTAGTTCGCGGGTCAGCTGCTGGCCCAACTGGGCCACGGAGGACAACATTTCGCGGTCTTCGTCTTCGATTTCTTCGGTGGTGGAGACGTTTTCGACCAGTTCGGCTAGCTGCTCGGCCGTTAGGCCTTGGGATTGCGAGGCGCCGATGCCGCGTGCCAGCGCCAGCCATGGCCTGGCCAAGGCCGTAGCCAGGGTTGACAGCCGGCTGTGACCTTCGAGTCCGGGCGCCGGTCCGGCCGAGCCGGTCAACCAGCGCCGGCCCACGGCTGAGGCGGCCAAGGCTGAGATGACCGCTACCACCAGGACCCCCGTGGCCACTGCCCAGACCACCACCAGCCACCATTGGAGCCTCATCGCTGCGCCCGCGGCCTATCTGGAAGCCAAGAAGGCCAGTAGCAACTTGCGCTGCAGGGCGAACATGGCGTCGTGTTGGCCGCCTTCGGCGTGATCAAAGCCGAGCAAATGGAGAATTCCATGCACCGTTAGCACCAGCATCTCCTCAGTGGCCGAGTGGCCCAGTTCCTGGGCCTGGCGGGCCGCCACTTCGGGGCAAACCACCACGTCACCGAGCACACCGGGCTGGCCGGACTGCTCGCCGGAGCCGGGCCTGAGCTCATCCATCGGGAAACTCAAAACATCGGTGGGGCCTTCCTCATTGAGGAAACGCTGGTGCAGCTCGGCCATAGCCTTGGCGTCAATCAGCGAAATGACCAGATCAGCCTGCGGGTGCACACCCATGGCGTCTAGGACAAACCGGCCCAGAGCCATGAACTCAGTCTCATCGACCTGGGTGGTGGTTTCGTTCAGAACGTCAATCGCCACGCTTGCCTCTGCGGCGCAGGTCGTGTTCCGCCCAGGCTTCGATGACATAGCTAACCAAGCGGTGGCGTACTACATCTCGGCTGGTCAGCTCGACAAAAGCGAGATCGTCAATACCACGCAGGATCTCGCGTACGGTGCGCAGCCCACTAGTCACCCCACCGGGCAGGTCGGTCTGGGTGACGTCACCTGTCACTACCATGGTGGCGCCAAAACCCAGGCGGGTGAGGAACATCTTCATTTGTTCGGCCGTGGTGTTTTGGGCCTCGTCCAAAATGATGAAGGCGTCATTCAGAGTCCGTCCGCGCATATAGGCCAACGGGGCGACCTCGATAGTGCCGGCTTCCATCAGACGCGGGATATGGTCCGGCTCCATCATGTCCTGCAGCGCGTCGTGTAGTGGCCTGAGGTAGGGGTCGATTTTCTCGCCCAGCGTGCCGGGCAAAAAGCCCAGACGCTCGCCCGCCTCGACCGCCGGACGGGTCAAGATTATGCGGTTGACCTGCTTGTCTTGCAGGGCGCGCACGGCTTTGGCCATGGCCAAGTAGGTCTTGCCAGTGCCGGCCGGCCCAATGCCAAAGGTGATGGTGTGCTGGTCGATGGCGTCAACGTAGCGTTTTTGGCCCAAGGTCTTGGGCCTAACTGTTTTGCCGCGCGAAGACAAGATTGACTGGGTCAAAACCTGGGCTGGCGGCGGGGTATCTTGGCCGGTGCGGGCCTGAGCCAGCATCGAAGCCACGGTTGGTACGTCACTGGGGCCAACCGTCCCACCCCGCTCCAAAATCGCCAGGAGCTCTGAAACCAAGGCCGTGGCGGCATCGGCCACACCGGGCGCGCCCCTGACAGAAATAACGTCGCCGCGCACATGAACATCGGCTGGCTGACAGGCCTGTTCAATGGCTTGCAGGGTTGAATCGGCCCGGCCCAGCAACCCCATCATGACCTCTGGGCGAGCCACCTTGATGGTGCGCAGAACCTGCCCGGGGCCTTCGACGGCTCTGCTATCTGGCTTCACGCAGGCGTCCATCCAAGTCTGGCGCCAGCAATGACATGGCCGTGGACGTGGTAGACACTTTGGCCGGCCTGGGGACCAGAGTTGAAAACCAACCTGAATTGGCCGTCAGCCGCCTCCAGGGCGACTTGCTGGGCCAAGGAGACCAGATCAGCCAGGGCGGTCGAATCGGCTGCCGCCAGGGCGGCCACGTCGGCGTAGTGTTCGCGCGGGATGACCAAGACATGCACCGGTGCCTGGGGGTTGATGTCGGCAAAGGCGATGGCCCGGTCATTTTGGGCAACCACCTCCGCTGGGACTTCGCCACTCACGATTTTGCAGAACAGGCAGTCCAACGGCATCGACATAACACCACCCTAATGGTCGAACCGGCCAACCAAGGCACAAACCACGGCCAGGGCGGCTGGCCCGGCGGTCGAGGTGCGCAGCACATTTGGACCCAATCGCACCACTTGGCTACCGGCCAGGGCGCCAAGAATCTCGACCTCACCATTGGACAGGCCGCCTTCCGGCCCAACCACCAAGTTGATCCGGTGGCTTGGGCTGGTTGTCCAACTGGCCGCCCAGGCGGTCAGCGGTATTTGGGCTGACTCGTGTAGTACCAAGGTGGTGCCGCCCAATGCGGATAGGACTTTCACCAGGCCGGCTTCGATCACCAGCGGCTCGACCGGCGGCAGGTAGGCCCGCCGGGCCACTTTGCTGGCCGCCCGTACCAGCGCCTGCCACCTGGCCCGGCCCACTTCGGCTTTGTCGGCGTTTTGCCAGCGCACCACCGAGCGTTCCGCTTGCCAGGGCACAACCCGGTCGATCCCTAACTCGGTCGCCGCCGTGATGGCTTGTTCGTCTCGTTTGTGTTTGGCCAGGGCCTGGACCAGTGTCAGCTCTACGGCCGGTGGGGGTTCGGCTACCACCTGGCCAATTGCCACCGCCACCCGGCCGCCGTCCACCGCCTCGACCACGCCTTGGCCGCGCAGACCAGAGCCGTTGACCACTTCGACCGTTTCACCGGGCCGGGCTCTGAAGGCAGCACCGGCGTGGTGGGCTTCGGCCTGATCCAATTCCACCACTTGGCCGGGTACCAAGTCAGCGCCCTGGGCGGTCAAAAAGACTGCGTCAGTCACTTGCCCTGCAGCTTGTCCTTGAGCCGGCCAAACAAGCCGGGACTGGTGCTGGCCAGCACCGCCTCCGGCCGTTCCTCGCCGCGTTGGCGGGCCAATTCACGCAGCAACTCTGCTTGAGGTTCGGCCAAGTCTTTCGGCACTTCGACCTGAAGCACAATCCACAGGTCTCCCCGGCCCCGGCCGCGCAGGTGACCCACGCCAAGTCCGTCAAGTTTGATCATCTCGCCCGGTTGGGTGCCCGGCGGCACGTTGACGGCCTGAGGCCCGTCAAAAGTGTTGATCTCAAGCCCAGCCCCAAGGGCCGCGGCGGTCATGGGCAGCCGCAAAGCGCAATGCAGATCGTCGCCCTGGCGAACAAAGTCGCGGTCTGGTTTGACTACCAAGTCGATGAAGAGATCGCCGTTGGGACCACCACCTGGCCCGGCCTCGCCCTGACCGGCCAGCCGGATCCGATTGCCCGTGTCAACCCCAGCCGGGATCTCCAGGCTGACCGTACGCGTGCCTGTGACCCGGCCATGACCAGAGCATTCGGGACAGGGCTGGGTGATCAAATCGCCAAAGCCCTGGCATTGGCGGCAGACCTCGGCTGTGCGCATATCGCCCAACAAAGAGCGGACAATCCGCTCGCGGGCGCCCCGGCCCTGACAGGCTTGGCAGGTTTCGGGGCTGGCGCCTTGGGCGCAGCCGTTGCCATGACAGCTGCCGCAAGCCAGGAAGGTCGAAAAGGTCAGCTCCCTCTGTAGCCCAAATACGGCATCGGCCAAATCAATCGACACCCGCTCCAACTGTTCACGCCCGGGCGCCACCCGCGAGGCCGGACCGCGCCGCCCGGTCCCGCCGCCGGCCGCGTTGAACAGGGTCTCGAACAGGTCGCCAAAACCGCCAAAGCCGCTGGCCTGCCCAAATGGGAAACCGCCACCGGGCGCACCGCCGCCACCAGGCGCCAGAGGGTCAACGCCCATGTCAAACATTTCGCGTTTGTCTACGTCGGAGAGCACCTCATAGGCGGCGTTGACCTCTTTGAAGCGCTCCTCGGCGCCTTCGGTGGCGCCGGCCACATCGGGGTGAAGCTCGCGGGAGAGGCGGCGGTAGGCCCGCTTGATTTCCTCTTGGGTGGCGGTGCGGGGCACCCCCAGCGTGGCGTAGTAGTCCTTCACAGATTCCTAACTGTCCTTATTGGGCCAATATGCGTGACAGATACAAGGCGATGGCGCGGACCACCGCAATCGAGCCAGGGTAATCCATCCGGGTGGGCCCCAGCACGGCGATGCGTCCCACTGCCTCACCCTGGCCATAGGGCGCGGTTACCAGCGAGGCTTGCAGCAAACCCGGATGGGTGTTCTCGCTGCCAATTCTGATGGCCACCTGGCCGGTGTCCGCCACCAGTTCGCCTAACAGTTTGAGCAGGACGACTTGTTCTTCGATGGCTTCGAGTAGCGGCAGGATCGAGCCGTCGAAGTCCGGGCTGGACCGGGCCAAGTTGAAGGTTCCGGCCATGACGACCCGATCTGCCTGGCCTTCCTGCAAAGTGTCTTTGACCACCTGGGCAATTGCCGCCACGGCCGGGCGTTGGGCCGGCGGGAACTCACCTGGCAAGGCGTCCAGTTCCGTCATGGCCTGCTGCGGCCGGCGGCCGGCGGCTACCTCCATTAGCCTGACCCGCAGTTTCAGGCCAGCCTCGCGGTCAAGGTTGACCGGCAAATGGACGACCCGCTGTTCGACCCGGCCGGTCTCGGCAATCATGACCGCCAGGCAGCGATCCGGTTCGAGCCCAATTAGCTCAACGTGGCGCAGAGTCGAGGACCCGAAGGAGGGGTATTGGACCATGGCGACCTGGTGGGTCAGCAAGGTCAAGGTCCGCACGGCCCGCTCTACTACCTGGTCAAGGTCCAACTCGCCGTCTAGTAGGGCATTGATGGCCCGGCGCTCAGCTTTTGATAGTGGTTTGACGGTGGCCAATTGGTCGACAAACATTCGGTAGCCGGCGTCGGTTGGCACCCGGCCGGCCGAGGTATGCGGCTGCGCGATTAGCCCGGCTTCCTCCAGAGCCGCCATGTCATTGCGAATAGTGGCCGGCGAAACGTCGAGGCTGTGCCGCTCAACCAGGGCCCTGGAACCAACCGGTTCCCGGGTCGATACGTAGTCCTCCACGATGGCGCGGAGCACCTTCAGGCGCCTGGCGTCCAACATGGTGATCTGGCCTCCGGTAGCACTCGGGACATGGGAGTGCTAATTCTACTTGGTGGCGCTGCTTCCACCAACGATTGAGTTGAACGGTTGATTGACCGTTGCAGATTGAGTTGACCGCCTCGATGACAGCGGCAAATCGAGTTGAACGCCTCGATGACAGCGGCAAATCGACATGAACGCCTCGATGACAGACCTCAGGTCTTTGCCCAGGTGGGTCGGAATCACCGTCATCCAGGTGTTCAGGTCGATCCGGGCGAATCATCGAGGTGTTCATGTCAATCCGGGGGCATCATTGATGCGTTCAGGTCGATCCGGGCGAATCATCGAGGTGTTCATGTCAATCCGCGGGCATCATTGATGCGTTCAGGTCGATCCGGGCGAATCATCGAGGTGTTCAGGTCGATCCAAGAGCATCATTGAGGTGTTCAGGTCGATCCAAGAGCATCATCGAGGTGTTCATGTCGATGGTGCCGGAGGCGGCGGCTTGGCCTATTGGTGCTGGCTGGGATAGCCTGCTGGAAAGGACAATCCCAGAGGAGGTATTGCGGCATGGCCCTGGTTTCGCCCGCTTCGAGCCACCACCTCCTGGGCGAGGCGCCATGAAGTACCGTCTTGGCGTCGACATCGGTTCGACCACTATCAAGGCGGTACTGCTGGCCGGCGAACAGGTTGTTTTCGAGGACTACCGACGCCACCACGCCGATATTCACATCGAGCTAGCCAAACTGTTGGGCGAACTGGCCCAGCGTTTTGGTGGGGTTCAGGCCGCGGTGGCCATGACCGGCTCGGCCGGGCTGGGTGTGGCCGAGGCCCTGAGAACCGGATTTGTCCAAGAGGTCCTGGCCGAGACCGCGGCCGTTCAGGTGATTGCACCCCAGGCCAGCGTCATCATCGAACTGGGCGGTGAGGACGCCAAGATCACCTTCCTTGGAGCGGTCCCAGAACAACGTATGAATGGCACCTGTGCCGGTGGCACTGGCGCCTTCATTGACCAGATGGCGACCTTGCTGAAGACCGATGCGGCCGGGCTGGACGCTTTGGCCTCGCAATACAAGACGCTCTATCCGATTGCCTCACGCTGTGGCGTCTTTGCCAAATCCGACTTGCAGCCGCTGTTGAACGATGGCGCCGCTCACAGCGATTTGGCGGCCTCGATCTTTGGAGCCGTCGCCACCCAGACCATCGCCGGGTTGGCTTGTGGTCGCAAGATCACCGGCCAGGTGGTGCTGTTGGGAGGGCCGCTGCATTTCCTGCCCCAACTGCGGGCCGCCTTTGGCCGGGCTCTGGGCGACCAGGTCAGCGAGCTGGTTGCGCCGGCTGACGCCCATATGGCCGTGGCCTATGGGGCCGCCCTCAGTGCCACCAACCAGGACGAGTCCCTGACCGGCCTCGAAGCCAAGGCCAGGCGGCTCGACCTGAGAAATGGCGGCGCCGGGCACTTGGCGCCGCTATTTGCCACAGCCAACGACCGGGCCGCCTTCGACCGGCGCCACGCCGCCGCCAATGTGCCGATGGTCGAGACTAGGCACGCCAAAGGTACCTGTTTCTTGGGCATTGACGCTGGTTCGACCACCATCAAGGCGGTGGTGATTGACTCGATGGATCGGATTGTCTTCTCCCACTATGCCGAAAACGGCGGCGACCCAATCGCGGCGGCCGCCCAGATCGTGGCCAACGCCCGCCAACAGCTGCCCGGTCAGGCCATCATCGCCAAGAGCTGTGTCACCGGCTACGGTGAGTCGCTGATCCGGGCCGCCTTGCACGTCGACGAAGGCGAAGTCGAGACCATGGCCCACTACCGGGCGGCCGAGCACCTCGAGCCGGCAGTCACCTCCGTCATCGACATTGGCGGCCAGGACATGAAGTACCTGTCGATCAAAGACGGCGTGATCGATTCGATCTGCGTCAACGAGGCCTGTTCTTCTGGGTGTGGCTCATTCCTTCAAACCTTCGCCAAATCGCTCAACTTGCCGCTCGATGGCTTCGTGGCGGCCGCCTTGGCGGCCTTCAACCCACCAGACCTTGGTTCGCGTTGCACCGTCTTCATGAACTCGGCCGTCAAACAGGCCCAAAAAGAAGGTGCCTCGGTTGGCGATATTTCGGCCGGGCTGAGCTACGCCGTGGTCCGCAACGCCTTGTATAAGGTCATCAAGCTGCGCCACGCCGGTCAGCTAGGCGAACGCGTGGTGGTCCAAGGCGGCACCTTCCTCAACGACGCCGTGCTCAGGGCTTTCGAGCTGGTCACCTCCCTAGAGGTGATCCGGCCAAATATCGCCGGCTTGATGGGCGCCTTTGGCGCGGCCCTAATCGCCAAAGCCCGCTTCAAACCAGGCCAGCCGTCGCGACTGCTCAGTCCGGTCGAGCTGAAACAGATCAGCGTCGCCACCGCCACTGAAACCTGCAAGCTGTGTCAAAACCACTGCCAGTGCACCATTTCGACCTTTGGCGATGGCGGCCGCCACGTCAGCGGCAACCGCTGCGAGCGCGGGGCTGAGCCGGGCAGTCCTGGCACAACCCTGCCAAACCTCTATGCCACCAAATACAGCCGGCTGTTCTCCTACAGGCGCCTAACCGACAAAGCCGCCCACCGCGGCCCCATCGGCCTACCCAGAGCGCTCAATTTGTATGAGAACTATCCGCTGTGGTTCACCATTTTGACCAAGCTGGGTTTCAAGGTCATCACCTCTGGCCGGTCAAACCACGAGCTGTTCGAGACCGGCATGGACTCGATCGCCTCTGAAAACATCTGCTACCCGGCCAAACTGGTACATGGGCATATTGAGCAGCTCATTTCCCGCGGCGTCAAGACCATTTTCTACCCTTCGGTCAGCTACGAACGCCACCTGGTCGAGGGCGCCGACAACCACTACAACTGCCCCATTGTCACCTCCTACCCGCAGGTCATTTCCAACAACATCCCTGCCCTTAGGACCGGCTCTGCCGACCAGGTCGAGTTCATCCACCCATTTGTCAACCTGGCGCTGCCGGATCACTTGGCCAAACGGGTGGTCGAGATTTTCGCCAAATGGGATGTCACCGCTGAAGAGGCCCAGGCCGCCGTCAAGGCTGGCTACGCCGAACAAGAAGCCTTCGCCGCTGATATGCGCCAGGCCGGCGAGGACGCCTTGGACTACTGCCGCCAAAACGGCGTCACGGCTTTGGTCCTAGCTGGCCGGCCCTATCACGTTGATCCCGAAATCCACCACGGCATTCCCGAGTTGATCACTTCCTTGGGCATGGCGGTGCTGACCGAAGATGCGGTCGCCCACCTGGGCCAGGTCGAGCGCCCGCTCAGGTCCCGTGACCAGTGGGCCTACCATTCGCGCCTTTACGCCGCGGCTGAAGCCGTCACACACCTGGACAATGTCGAACTGGTTCAGCTGAATTCGTTTGGCTGCGGCCTGGATGCCATCACCACCGACCAGGTGGCGGAGATCCTGCAAGCGCACGGCCAGGTCTACACCGTGCTCAAAATCGATGAGGTGTCTAACCTGGGCGCGGCCCGCATCCGCCTGCGTTCGCTGGCCGCCGCGGCTGCCGAGCGGGCCAAACGGGCCCGGGCCGAGCAGCAGGCCAACGAGCAGTCACCAACCGGACTCTCAGCGACCGATCTGCCTGCAACCGGACAGCCAGCAACCGAGGCTACCCAGGCCGCCCAAGACCAAGGCGAGGGTCGGGTCGAACTGGCCGGGCCGGCATCGGACAACTCATACGCCCACCGGCGGCGCCTTTTCACCAAGCAGATGAAGGCCGAGCACACCATCATTGCCCCGCAAAT
Organism: Micrococcales bacterium; assembly: GCA_009784895.1. Lineage (NCBI taxonomy): Bacteria > Bacillati > Actinomycetota > Actinomycetes > Micrococcales > Micrococcales bacterium. The sequence continues at coordinate 22,468 of WQXJ01000008.1, forward strand.
GGCACCGGTGCATTTCTCGCTGCTGGAGGCCGCTTTTAGGCGTTCGGGCTACCGGGTCGAGGTGCTGCACCAGACCACCGCCCAGGATGTCGAAACCGGCCTGACCCACGTCAACAACGATTCCTGCTACCCGGCCGTGATGGTGGTAGGCCAGCTGGTCAACGCCTTCAAGCAGGGCCGCTATGACCCGGATAACACCTCGGTGCTAATTACTCAGACCGGCGGCATGTGCCGGGCCACCAACTACACCGGGCTGCTGCGCAAGGCTCTGCTCGAGGCCGGCTACACCCAGGTGCCGGTGATCGCGCTGTCAACCCAGGGCCTGGAATCCAACCCCGGTTTCAAGCTGACCTTGCCGCTGGCCCACCGGGCCATCAAGGCGATTGTGCTGGGCGACCTGTTGCAGACCCTGGTGCTGCGGACTCGGCCATATGAGGCCACAACCGGCGCGGCCATGGCGCTCTACTGGCAGTGGGACGCCACGGCTCGGCGCCATCTGATGGCCGGTGTTGGCACCTTCAGGGCGCTGGTTGAAGACGCCGTCCACGCCTTCGACAGCCTGGAGTTGAGGGGCGAACCGCGCAAACCGCGGGTCGGCATTGTGGGCGAAATCCTGGTCAAATTCCACCCCTACGCCAATAACGACGTCGTTGACGTGGTCGAATCCGAAGCCTGTGAAGCGGTTCTACCAGGGCTAATGGAATTTGTTCTGAACGGCATGTACGCCGCGGAATGGAATTACGCCAACCTGGGAGTGGGCGGCAAATCCCAGTATTTCAAACGCTGGTTGCGCCGGTTCTTGGAGCGTTACCGGACTCCGGTGCGCCACGCCCTGGAGCGAGCCGAGCTTGACTTCGCTGGTCCGGGCGATATGCCGACCATGGTGCGCGAGGCCCAAACGGTGGCCTCGCTGGGCAACCAAGCCGGTGAAGGCTGGCTGCTGACGGCCGAGGTCTTGGAGTTGATCGAATCCGGCGTGCGTTCGGTCATTTGCGCCCAGCCCTTCGCCTGCCTGCCCAACCACGTCACCGGCAAGGGCATGTTCCGCGAAATCATGCGCCGCCACCCCGAGGTTGGCATTGCCGCCATCGACTACGACCCGGGTGCCAGCCAGGTCAACCAGCTCAACCGGATCAAGCTGCTGCTGGCTTCAAGCGCCCTGGCCGCTGAGGCACATGGCCCGGCAGACATTTCCGATCCCAGATCCGGTGGTGCAGCCGACCGCCAGGCAGCACAAGTGGGTTTGCGGACCAAGTCCCCGACCTAGTGTCTGGCGCCAACGGCCGATGCCGGACCTCACCTTAACCCTGTGCGCTTTAGTTTGCCAGGGTCCTAGCTCGTGGGATATTGCGGTGGGACGTAGCCCGGGCCGTAGCCCTGTGGACTGGCGCCAGGTGGGCCGTAGCCGGGGGCGGGAGGGGCATTGCGCTTGTTCCAGTTGGATCGGCGCACCAGCGTCACAATCAGCCAAGCCAGCCCGCCGAGGAAGAGCACGATAATCGCCAGAACACCGGCCACAATGCCGCCGGCCAGTTTCCCGCCAGCCAGAGTTGGCGCGACCTTGAAGCGGAGGTTTGCGTTGCTCGAACTGCATTCAATGACGTAGCTGCCGTCGACCGGGGGTGTGAAAGTCGCCGCCAAGGAGTAGTTGTTGACCTGCTGAGACACGTAGCCCGAATCATTGAAGGGCAGGATTCCCCCAGCTTGGTCAAGCACCCTGCAGTTTCCGTAGCCGTCGTAGTTGACCCAGAGCCCCATTTCTTGGCCGCCGGACAGCTCAAGCGTGGCATTTCCATCGCCGGGATCAAAGATCTGCGCGTCTCTGATGTCGGCGGTCGCCGCGACCGCCGTGACCACGATCAACACCACTCCTATCACTGGACCAAAGACCATCAAAACGATTCCCAAGACAATCCCGGCGATTCCTGGCTTCTTTTTGGCTTGGTTTGACACGACCGGCCTCCTTCGACTTCAGGACTAGCTAGGTGGCAGTTTAGCCGCGGCCAGTCCGGTGGCTGTTCAGGCTCAAGGCCCACAGGGCTCATTCGGCTGACGGCAGGCGGTGGCCCGGGCGCATGGCTCGCGGCGCCAAGCTGGCTGTCGCCCGGCCCGCCCTGGGACCAACTACTCGCCGGCCCGTTGGCGTTGGTGGTCAAGGGGCCAACGCTCGGGTGACCGTGTCTGCCAGCAGGCGGCCTTTGAGGGTCAGGACAATCCGGTCACCTGGCAGCGTGACCAGGCCGTCCGCCCGCAGTTGGCCGATGCCGTCCGTGGCCTTGGGATCAACCGCCGCCTGAGGCAGACCCTGGCTCAGGCGCAGTCCGAGCATGATCCTCTCCAGGCGGGCAGCTTGGCCTGCAACCACTTCAGTGTCTTCAACCGGCCGCCGGCCGGCCGCCAGGGCGGCGGCATGGTCACTGGGGTGGCGCAGGTTCCAGTACCGCCGGGATCCAATGGCGCCGTGGGCGCCTGGTCCAATCCCCCACCAATTGCCGCCCGTCCAGTAACCCAGGTTGTGGCGGCATTCGTGACCGGGCCGGGCCCAGTTCGAGATTTCGTACCATTCCAGGCCTCGCTGGCTCAGCAGTTGGTCGGCTAGTTCGTATTTGGCGGCTTGGTCATCCTGGTCGATTGGCGGCAACTGGCCGGCGGCCAGCCGCCGGCCCATGGCCGTACTCGGCTCGACCGTCAAGGCGTAGCAGGAAATGTGGTCTACTCCCAGGTCAAGCGCGGCTTGAAGGCTACCTTGCCAAGATGCCATTGACTCCCCCGGTGTGCCGTAGATTAGGTCAACCGACACCTCCAAACCAGCTGCCCGGCACCAAGCCACCACCTGGCCAACCCGCTCAGGTGAATGGCTCCGCTCCAAAGTAGCCAGCACCGCCGGATCAGCAGACTGCATGCCCACCGACAAGCGCGTGAAACCAGCCTTGGCCAGCCCTTCGATGTAGGGCTGGTCAACCGAATCGGGATTGGCCTCACAGGTGACCTCGGCCCCAGCGGCCAGGCCCCAAACGACCCGCACCTCGTCCAGCAACCTGGCCAGGTTTTCTAGCCGCAGCAAGGTCGGCGTGCCGCCACCAAAGAAAACCGTCCCTGCTGGACCAACACCGCCTGCGGCTCCACCACCCGCCGGCGAGCTCGCCACCGCACCCCGGCCATCGCCATCGGGCAGCAGACCCGCCACCAACCGCATCTCAGCAACGGCCAGGTCGACAAACCCGACCCGAAGATCGGCCGCAGTATAGGTATTGAAATCGCAGTAGCCACAACGCCGCAGGCAAAACGGCACGTGCACGTAAACACCCAGGCCCCGCCCTTGACGGTCGATGTCCCCAAGGTGACCGCCGGCACGAGGCGGCGGGTAAAGGGGGGCAGTCGGGGTTTGGCTCCGGGCATGTGACTTTGGCGATGCGGCGGCATCGCCCCAAGTCACGGCGCGTGACGGCGCCCCTGTCCCGGCGCCGGACGCGAGCCCTGCCACGGCGGCCTACTTTTTGCCCTCGGCCGCATCTTCGTTCGACAAGGCCGCGATGAAGGCTTCTTGCGGCACCTCGACCCGGCCTATTGTCTTCATCCGCTTTTTACCCTCTTTTTGCCGCTCGAGCAGTTTGCGTTTGCGCGTGATATCGCCGCCGTAGCATTTCGCCAACACGTCTTTGCGCAGGGCGCGGACGTTTTCCCGGGCAATCACCCGGGCTCCCACGGCGGCTTGGATTGGCACTTCGAATTGCTGGCGCGGGATCAGCTTTCTCAACCGGCCGGCCATCATCACACCGTAGGAGTAAGCCTTGTCTTGATGCACAATTGCCGAAAAGGCGTCGACCGTTTCGCCTTGCAGCAGGATGTCGACTTTGACCAGATCGGATTCTTGGGTGCCTTCAGGTTCGTAATCTAGCGAGGCGTAGCCGCGGGTTTTGGATTTCAACTGGTCGAAGAAGTCGAAAACGATCTCGGCCAGCGGCAGGTTGTAGCGCATTTCAACCCGTTCTTCGGACAGGTAGTCCATGCCCAATAGTTGGCCGCGGCGCTGCTGGCACAACTCCATAATCGAGCCAATGTACTCCGAGGGGGTCAAGATACCCGCCCGCACCACCGGTTCTTCGACGTGAGCCACTTTGCCGCCGGGGTATTCGGACGGATTGGTGACCTGGACTACTTCGCCGCTTTCCATTGTTACCTGGTAGACCACATTGGGGGCGGTCGAGATAAGATCCAGATCAAATTCGCGTTCCAACCGCTCGCGAATGATTTCCAGATGCAACAGCCCCAAAAAGCCACACCTAAACCCGAAACCCAAAGCAGCAGACGTCTCCGGCTCGTAGCTCAAGGCCGCATCGTTCAGTCTGAGCTTGTCCAGGGCATCGCGCAGCGCCGGGTAGTCGGTCCCGTCAATTGGATACAAACCGGAAAACACCATCGGTTTCGGGTCTCGGTAGCCGGCCAGCGGTGTCTTGGCCGGGTGGGTGTAGGCCGTGACGGTGTCGCCAACCCGGGATTGGCGGACGTCTTTGACGCCGGTGATCAGGTAGCCGACCTCGCCCACGCCCAGCGACTTGGTCGGGGTCGGGTCCGGCGAAATCACGCCGATTTCCAGGAGCTCGTGGGCGGTTTTGGTCGACATCATGGTCAGGCGTTCACGGGCCGAAATATGGCCGTCGACGACCCGGACGTAGGTCACCACGCCACGGTAGGTGTCGTAGACCGAATCGAAGATCAGCGCCCGGGCCGGCTCGTCTGGCTGCCCGGTGGGCGGAGTCACCCGGTGCACAATCGTGTCAAGCAGTTCCCTGACGCCATCGCCGGTTTTGCCGGAAACCATCAGGCAGTCTTCCGGTTGGCAGCCCAGCAAGTGGGCCACCTCCTCTGCACATTTGTCGGGTTGGGAGGCCGGCAGGTCGATCTTGTTTAGCACCGGGATGATGTCGAGGTCGTTTTCCAGCGCCATGTACAAATTGGCCAAGGTCTGGGCTTCAATCCCTTGAGCGGCGTCGACCAGCAACACCGCGCCTTCACAGGCCGCCAGTGAGCGCGAGACTTCGTAGGAGAAATCGACATGGCCGGGGGTGTCGATCATGTTCAAGATGTATTCGGCGCCATCGGCCGGCCAAACTAGGCGCACGGCCTGGGACTTGATGGTGATACCGCGTTCGCGTTCGATCTCCATCTTGTCGAGGTACTGGTCGCGCATGACCCGCTCGTCGACCGCCCCGGTTAGTTGCAGCATCCGGTCCGCCAACGTCGATTTGCCGTGGTCAATATGCGCAATTATGCAGAAATTGCGGATCAGAGCCGGGTCGACACGGTTGGACACGATGGCCAATCCTATCTGTCGCCCAGACCAGTGCCCGCCGCCGCCCTGTCGCCCCAGCTCACTGGCGCGTTCGACCGGCCGCTAGCATTCGTCCTTTTGCCCCTCCTCCAGCCGGCACAGCGCTTCTTTAACCGTTGTGCCTGGATCCCACTGGCGGGTACCGGATTCGGGTGTGGTTAGCAGGATGGTTGGCGTACCGGCCACGCCAAAGTCGATGGCCAGAGCCGTGGCGATCTGGACCATATCGAGGTAGGGCAGGTCAGTCATGGCGCGGGTCTGGCTTGGTCCGATGCCGGCTGCTTCAGCCAGGGCGACCAGCTCGTCTTGCGAAAGCCCTGGGGTGTTTTCGTCCGGGCGGTTGGTCCACAGGGCCTGGCTGAAAGCGGCAAAACGGTCCGGCGCGACTGCCGCCATGGCGTAGGCCGCCGCCGCCGCCCGCGAGGAGTAAAGCGAATCCCCGGACATCCGGTCCAAAAAGGCCAACGGGTGCGTCACCAGAACTACGTCGCCCGCATCGACTAGGTCTTTGATCTCCGAGCCGTGCTGGTACTCGAAGCGATCACAGAACGGGCACATGTAATCGACGAACACATCAATCCTGGACGCCTCCGGGCTGATCTGGGCAGGGGGTACAAGACTGGCCCGCCCATCGATACCCGTGACGATGCCCGGGATTGACTGCATTGATGACTCCTGGAAGCTGACAACTGTCTATGTCCAACGGGCAGGGTACAGGCTCCTATTCCCCGCGGGGTCCCACAACTTGGACTGATCACAGCGTAGGGCCTTGCACCAAAGCCGGCCGCTCCAACTCGGCAGTTGTTCAGAAGACTTCACAGGCGCCAAGAATCAACAATCCCGGCCGCCTGACAATCGGCGCCCCGCACGGCGACGCCGCCGCCAGCCCCACACCAATTCTGATCCAAGATGCTGCCACAATTGTGGACGTGGCTAGAAGGATGACCGACCCAACGGTCAACGTTGGCACCGCACTGGCGACAATAGGAGTTGCAGTGATCGCGGCGGCGTCCGCAGGTACCATCGCACCCCTGGCTGGACTGGTCGCTCCTGGTGGCACCATGTTCAAAGAGGCCAGAGCGTGGGTGCGCCGAAAGGACAGCCCATTGGCCCGGGCATATGCGCAGGGTGTTACCAAGGAATGGCTAACCACCGAATTGGCCAAAGATGGCGACCTTGAAGAACAAATGGCCACCGTAGCGGAGCGGATTGCGAAACTCCTGACGCGACGGGAATCCGCCCTGGTGAAGGCCATCAACGACCCAACCTTTCCTGAGATCCACAAGACCCTGCTCGCCGTGGGTGGCCAGGAACTGCGGGACTCAATTGAGCAAAGCGGTGGCGGCCAACAAGTTGCCATGTTTGACCTCCAACTCAAGCACGTGGCACGCGTCCTCGAGAGCCTTCGCAACCCGAATGCCCAGTACTTCAAGCAGGTCCTGAACGAGCTCAAAGCCCTAGAGAAAATGATGGAGGCAACAGCGAAGGAAGGCACCGTCAAGGAAGTTGGTGCAACTAGCGAAGCAACGCACCAGGTCGCGGTGGAGATCCTTGACGCGGCCACCACTGGAGACTTTGCCGGCTACCTAGGCAAACAGGAGTCCTTTCGCCCGGCCAGAGACACTTTGCTGGATTACCTCTCCGGCAAAGTTGCGTTCGTGGGCCGCACCGAGGAGCGAAAGCGCTTGCACGGCTTTTGCGATTCGGAGGCAAAGGTGGCCTGGGCGGCCATTACTGGACCGGGCGGCACCGGCAAGAGTCGCCTTGCCTACGAACTGTGTCGAGAGTACGAGAAGAGAGGTTGGCGGACCCTTTTTCTTCGGGATCCGTTCTTCGAGAAAACCTTCAGCAATTGGGACTATCCACAAGACTTGCTGGTGGTGGTCGACTATTTGACCGGGCGGGCGGCAAGAGTCGGCCGCTGGATCAACGAATTGAATCAGCAAGCCAGGCAGCACCGCCTAAGGTTGCTGCTGCTGGACCGAAACGAGTTCACCACACTGGGAGGCTCGGACGGTAGGGAAAGCTTTGGTGCAGAACCAACCTGGTACCAGCAGCTGACCAGTGGGGCAGGCAGAGGCGCTGAACAGCGGCTCCACCGTGACAACGACGGACGGTGTGTAATCAGTCTGCCTCAAATGACAAACACCGACATGAAAGAAACCCTTCGATCAGTATTTGTGCCCGCTAACGCATTGGATGACGTGATCAGTCGGCTTAACCAAATCGACCAAGGGCACAGCAGGCCCCTCTACTTGCTTTACGTTGCCAAGGCCTGGTTGGAAGACCCAGCTAAGGCCCGTGAGGTAACAGCAACACTGGCGAGCCTGCTCCAATTCATCTACCAACATGAAAAGGAGATCGTCGAGAAAGCCTGTCAACAATCTGAAGGCAGCTACCATCCAAGCGCTGTACTGGATCTGTGGGCCTATGCAACCGTCTCTGGTGGAATCGAGGACATTCGCGGCCTGCCTTCGGGAAGCTACGCAGCCAGAACAGTCGACGACGGCGTTTCAGCTGGGAACAGGCTCGCTTTCGCGGCACTGATCCGTAGCCACGCGGGATCTCATGCTGCTGACGTTGAACCGTACACGCCAGACATCGCTGGAGAGTTCTTGGCTCTCACCCGAGCACGTGTGGTCAAAGACGAAGACCTGACCCGACTCGTGTCCTGTGCCTGGGCAAACAGGCCCACACAGTTCCAGGGGTTTTTGGAGCGCGCTTGCCTCGACTTTGCAGAAGGGACGGCTGGGGGTGATGAGACCGGATTCGGCACGATGCTTGTTCCTGACGCAGGCTTGCTGCAACCGCCGTCTGATGCAGACCCCTGCGTTGCCAACCTCGGCTGTCACGGCTGCCTGGCACTGCTTGAGAGCACCGGACCCAGGCCAAAGGAAGCCTACGCATTGGCCATGGCGGGTCTCGCGAATGTCGTCAGCGCGGATCATGCAGTAAAGGCTCTCCGGCCGCTGGGTGAGCTCCCTGGTGGAGTCGGGGAAGAAACACAGGCCCTCAGCATGGCGATAGCGCTGGTCAACCTGGCGGTCGATGTTGGTGAGCCAGAGCAGGCCAGGCAGATAATTGACGGTGAACTCAAACCCCTGGCCGCCGACTTCCCCGACAACCCCGACATTCACCTTCCACTAGCGCAAGCGCTATTCAACCTGACCTACAAGATCGGTGAGCCAGAGCAGGCCAGGCAGATCATCGATGATGAACTAAAGCCACTGGCCGCCAACTTCCCCGACAACCCCAACATTCACCTCCTTCTAGCGCAAGCGCTGGTCAACCTGACGTACAAGACCGGTGAGCCAGGGCAGACCAAGCAGATAATTGACATTGAACTCACACCACTGGCCGCCAACTTCCCCGACAACCCCGACATTCACGTTCGACTAGCGCGAGCGCTGTTCAACCTGGCGTACCGGACTGGTGAGCCGGAGCAAATCAGGCAGACCATTGACAATGAACTCACACCACTGGCCGCCAACTTCCCCGACAACCCCAACATTCACCTTCCTCTAGCGCAAGCGCTGGTCAACCTGACGTACAAGACCGGTGAGCCGGAGCAGATCAGGCAAATCATCGACAATGAACTAAAGCCACTGGCCGCCAACTTCCCCGACAACCCCGAATTCAACTTCGACTAGCGCGAGCGCTATTCAACTTGACGCACAAGATCGGTGAGCCGGTGCGAGCCCAGGCGGATGTTCGATGGTGAGCTCAAACCGTTGACCGCCAGCTTCCCTGACAACCCCGACATTTAAGTTCAGCTAGCGATGGCGCTGGCCAACTTGACAGCCACTCTGAGTGAGCCGGGTCAAGTCAGGGAGATTGTTGAACGCGGTCTCAAACCGCCGGCCGTCAAGTTCCCCAATAACCCCGACATCCAGCTTCAACTGGCAATGGCTCTGTTCAACCTGTCGAACAAGGTGGTCGAGCCAGAGCAGGCCAGACGGATCATTGACGGCGAACTTAGACCGCTAGCCGCCGACTTCGCTGGCGACCCCAGAATCCAGCGTCAGCTAGCGAAGGCGTTGGTCAACCTGACGATCGAGGTGGGTGAACCGAAGCAGGCCTGGCAGATCTTTGCGCATGACCTGGCACCTCTCGTGGCCCGCTTCCCTCAGTGGCTGGAAAACGGCGGCCCCTTTGGCGCACCTAGAGCGCTAAGCAGTCGAAACCCACGCATAGTCCCCGATCTGGCCGGCGATGGGCTGCGGTCGTGGGTCGAAAGCGTTCAGGTGTTTGTGGCTTGGGGGTCTTGGGGGACGTAAGTGATTTCGAATTCTTCGATGGCGCGGTAGTCCTGTTGGCGGAGGCGCGGGTTCAGCCCGTTGATGCCGATGGGCCGGCACACGCCCAGGCCCCGACCCAGAGAAACTGGTTAGCCCATATCCGCCCTGATGGAGAGGTCTCTGGGTCGACCTGGGCTGGGGACACCTAGCTAGCCAGTCCGTCGCGGCCCGTGACGATGCCGGGGATTTGCTACATCAGCTACTCTCGGATGAGGCCGCTGCGTCGAGGGCTGGTGGGCTACTTCCTATCCACCGGGCCTGAGACAGGCTTCTATTCCCGCCACGACCCGTGGTTGGACTAGTCCAGCGCAAGGCCTCATGCGATCCGACGGTGACCGGACCAAGTTGCCGTGCAGCCGAGGTCAAAGCTGCCCTCTGTCGACAAACCCGTTTTTGCTGGTGGATGGTGCCGCTTCGGTTACGACGCCAGCACCGGGTTCACTGGTTCGGCCCAACACGCCCACCGCAAAGGGTGCCATAGCCACGTCTCCAATCTGGGGTAAACTGGTGCGGCCGGGCTCTATGCGCGGGTCCGGCCAGTAATGATGCACCCGTCGTCTTTCTCGCGTGCCGGGTGCACTGGAGGGAAAGTCCAGATGCTCGTGGTAGGCCGGGCGAGCGGCTCGGCCCAGGTGCCGGCAGGTTGTGCCTGTGGCTATCTTGCTGCCAATGAACGTGCACTGGCGCGGTGCCTGATACTGGGGAGATCACAAGCCCCCGTCCTCGGCGACAGATTCCTCGTGCTTTTGGACCCAGCGAGATCGGAAGTGACCTGAAGATGCTCAAGAATCCGACGCCGACGACGGAGGCTCACCTTGCTCAATCCCACGCGGAGAGGGTTCCGCGTAAGGGCAAGATTCCGAAGCCGTTCCGTCGAGGTGTCCGTGACTGGTTCAGCCACGGAGGCACGCCGCGCACCGATGGTAACGGGGGCGGGCAGGGCATCGGCGATCTTAACCCGGAAGAGCTCGACTTCTAGAACACAGCCTCGGCCCCACTCCCCCAAGGTGCTATGCCAATGCAGTCTCTTACCCCCAAGGACAAGTGTCTGAGTGAACTCATCCGGCAACTCATGTCCAATGACATGGAATGGATTCGCCGAAGAGAGGAGTCGCTATTCCCCCTGACAGAAGACGGTGTCGGACGGTCGGTGAAGTTCGAAATTGACGTCTCCAAGCTCAGTCGAATCGCGGAAACTTGCGGACCAATTGACCGGATTCTCGTCCCACTGGGATGGCTGAAGAAGGACATTGAGAAACGCTTCGTCGCAACCGTCGACGGTAAGCCGGCGACCCGACTCACACGCGACGAAGTCTCAACTGCCGCTGTGTCCATACTACTCGATTGCATGCCAGAGGAGCCTCGCAGAAGCCTCTCAAAAGCCGCAATTCAGGTACTATTTGATATCTGCTACGGATTCCCAGTCAAAAAAGACTTCCAGATAATAACTGGATCAGGAAAGGCGAACGGATCCAAAATGCCGTTGCCACCGCTTTGGGCTGGCATCAAAAGCCTCGCGCAGCCGGACAAGGACGCACTGAGGGCAGCGATGCGTGACCCGCAATTCCTGGCATTCCTAATGCGATTCACAATCAACTCCCTGCCCACAATCGAGGTTCGTCTGGCCGACATCGAGAATAGGCCGTCGTGTTTTGTGGAATACGAGCTTCTGTCAGGTCCTACCGGTCGACAACAGTATTCTGAGTTGGGCCAGGGGAAAATGCGCAACCGAGAAAAGGGATCTGGCCGTATTTGGTCACGCTTCGCCATGATGAGTGTCCCGTATGAAATCAAGATCTCTGGGTTCATGGAGGCTCAGCGTGAGCACCTTCGGATTCACCTACCAGAAGGCCTTCAGCTGGCGTCGTTGCCCCACATCGCTGTCAACCCGGAAGTAGATGAGAACAGTAGGGCCGAGATAGCAGAGTCGACCTACTTTTCGGCAACCTTGGGCACCCTCGCAATCTATCGGGCCAGACTCAAACAGAGGCACGATGACTACCGCTACCGGCTTAGCCTGTTTGCTGATCTTTCCGGTTTTGCAGTCCCGGCCTTGCTCAGCCTTGCGGCTGGGGCGATGTGCCTGTTCCTGCTTGTGCTGCTGCATTTCCTGTGGCGTTGTGGTCACGCCACATTCTTTTTTAACGCCAAGGTGTTTGACCCGGACAATTACTACAACGTGCTCGAGGTGTTGCTACTTGGCTCGGCGCTGGTGACAGGCTGGTCAGTCCACGCTGATCCGAAGGGTGTAAGGAGAATTCTTCTAAGCCCTCCGCGACGGATGGTGGTGTTTGCGATGATCGTAAACGTCAGTGTTGGCCTATTCTCGGCGGTGTTTGGCCACGAAATTCCCCCCAGTCCTCTGGTTTTGGCATGGCTAGTCGCTTTGGCTGTAAATGCGGCAGTGATCGTGTCCCTGTTTATTTCGATCGTCATCCATAGGAGGGCGACAAAAGCCATACTCCCGCATCTTGGCGAGACGCTCAGGCCACCTGTGCTGGATACGGATACCAGATTCCCGTTCTTTTCCAAGTACACAGGTAGAACCGAGGCTGTGCTGGGTACTGAGGAGCCGCCGGAGGACCTGCAAGGTGGATGAGTCAACCCCGTGGCAGCCACCTCCTCAAAGTCGAGGACCGTCACCCGGAATTTGTCACGCTGGTCTGCGTAAACTCAGAATCCAGGGGCATGGCGGTTTGCCGTTCATGATAGGGCATCCGATCTGTTCGGATACCGTTTGTCTAAGGCTTTTCGCCGATGGTCGACACTCAGCCGCATGCCTTGGCAACTCCCCAAAACGCCGACCCATCGACGTGGGCCCAAACAGGCCAGGCATGCGGTGGCCGGCCTCAAGCAGAAACTCACGACCGATTGCGAGGCTCGAAGACATAGGTGATTTCGAATTCTTTGACTGCGCGGTAGCGCTGTTGGCGCAGGCGCAGGTCTAGCCAGTTGGAACCGAAAGGTTGGAACACATCCAGGCCGCGGCCCAGGATTATTAGCCAGCCGGTGTCCGCCTGGATCGAGCGGTCGTGGATGGTGTCGCTAAAGGAGTAGTCGAAGCTGATTCCGGCCACGGCCACGTTGGTGCGCACGTCTTCCAGGAGGCCAAGTTGCTTCTTGGCCTCTTCTGGGGTTTCGTCAACCTTCGTGGTGAGGTGCACCTTCACCTCAACGCTGGGGTCTGTCACCTTTGTGATGGTCTCGATCAGCTCCACCAGATTCCGCATCTGGTGGGAGGCGCGGATGTAGGGATCGATCACCTCGATCCGGGTCGCGGCCCGGAGGTAGGGGCCGAAGAAGCGGTCGAAGCTGAAGCCGCGGCGGCCTTCGGCGAACTTGTGGTGGCCAGGCTTCAGCACGGTCTGTGCCGGCGTTGAAGGCTCAGCAGGTCGCTTGGCATCAGGCGCCCCAGCTGCCGCCGCATCGGCTGCTGACCCCGCGGGCGAGGGCGCGCCAGAGTCAGCCGGGGACCCGGCATCGGCCTCCCCAGTCCCAGGCTCCGGCTCGGCCGCCACCCGGTGGTAGAGCTCGGGGTACTCGTCTTCCTCTAAGGTCGCAACCGGGGACCACTCACCACCGCTCTCAGCAAAGCCGAACCGGACAGGGGTCATGGTGGTGTCAATCCGCAGCAACTGGTCTTTGACCCGTTTGCGCCCCTCGACCGCGGTCCGCAACAGCGCCTCCATCTCGCCAGCAGAAGCCTCGCCGGTGGGATGCACCAGCTTCATCAGCCCAGAGAAGGTCTTGTGGATGCCGTCCCGGTCGCGGGTGGAGATATCACCCGAGAGCTCGAAGTGGTCCTGAAACTTGTCGGAGAAATCGGTGTCCCGCATATCGCGCAGCACCTCGGCCAGGTAGTCCACCACGAAGCCGTGCCCAGAAGAGAACATCTCGCCGCGAATCTGCTCGAACTCCCAGCCCGGGATGTAGAAGTGGATCCGGTCAAGGAAGGCCGGGTCGTGGTACTGCTCAGGCAGCTCGTCAAACAGGTCGGAGTTCTTCAACATGTAAGGCACCGTGTGGGCGGTGTTGCCAATGAAGACCATGGATGCCTCTGCCCCCAGCGTCTCAATCCCGCGGGAGAAGGACTTGTTAGCCATGTAGTTCTTCATGATGTCAACCAGCGCGCGGTCGGCTCGCTTCTTCTTGCCGGCAAACTCATCGAAGGCCACACAGTCCCAGTAACCAACCAGGCCAATCCGGCCATTGGCATTGTTGACGAACAGCTTGGCCACCGTCACCTCGCCACCGGAAATCAACATGCCGTGCGGCGAAAACTCCGAGTAGATGTGGGACTTGCCGGTCCCCTTGGGCCCCAGCTCAACCAAATTGTAGTTGCGTTCAACAAACGGAATCAGCCGGACCAAATGCAACAGCTTGGCCCGCCGGCCAAACAAGGCTGGGTCAAAGCCGATCGATTGGAGCAGCAGGTCGATCCATTCCTCAGTGGTGAACTGGGCCCGGGCCTGCTGGTAGGTGGAAATGTCGAGGTTCGACAGTTGGATTGGCTTAAGGCTGTGCAACCGCCAGGGCACATCCTTGGAATCGCCAGAATGCGCGTAGACAATCTCGCTGATGCACCACACCCCGCCAGTAAGCAACTTGGGATGCTGGCGCACGGTTTGGGCGGCCACAAGCACCCGGCTAATGCCAAGGTTAGAGAATTCGGCCTCGTAGACATCCAGCTTCTCATTCAGCGCCACCGACACCTTGTCGATTACCCGGTAGCGCCCCTGCTCCTTGATCCGGGACTGGATCAGGCGGCTCTCACCACGGTGGACATAGTTGTCGCGCAAAATGCTCCGCACCGCGTCAATGCCACTTTTGATGGTGGCCTCATCATCAGTGGCCGCGTACTGCGCCAGCAGGTACTCCAGCACGTAAGTGGGGACTATTGCGTTGCCTTTGACCGCCTTGACCAGATCCTTGCGGACAACTACACCTGGGAAGGCCGCCGTGATCTTGCGGTCCAGTTGGCTGGGCTGAGGCGAGCCGGAGGGCGGGCCGGTTTGACCTGGCTGCGCGCCAATTGCCGGATCGTTTGGTTCTGTCATGGCCGTCCTAGAAGTCGAAATCGCTGGTGAAGGTGCGGTTGAGAGTGAAACGAAGCGTCGGAGGGTAACGGACGCGTTGTGATGTGCCAACTGTCTCGAATAGCCTCAGCTCGATGGTCTGGCCGTTGAACGGGTCGGCTTGCCGGCTGAGCACCAAGGTGATCGGGTGGAATCGGTCGCGTTTCTCGGATGAAGTCTGTGAGCAGACCACACAAACTTCGTTGGAGACCATGGTGTCCTCGACGTAGAGAGCTGCGAAAAGCTCACGCGGCCGGATCTTCTCGGTGACAGGTTCTTCTTGGTACAGGTGGACCGTGATCTGACCCGTGGTGATCCGGTCTGTGTCGGCCATAGGACGCACGGCCACCCGGTCAGTGTCCTTCGCCCGCTTCTTGTTGATGGCCAGGACCGGCACCACCACTTCCTGTAGCGAGGCGCCACCGTGGACGTACCTGACGCCCGATCCGCCGGCTTTCAACCGGTGAATCGATCTGGGCACTTGGGCTTCCACCCGGCCGGTCAGGCCAAGTTGGGCCGAGGTAAAGGTGGTAAAGGCGGGCTGCCGCAGCAAGCCCAGCCCCAGCGCGAAACGCGGATTGATGACCGGCACCTGGTCACCATGAGGCTTCTCTGAGAGGTAGTCAGATTCATTCAAACCGCTGTCTTGATAGAGAAAGCCGTGGTCGGCGGTGACCAGGATGTTGCTGGCATTGGCGCTGGCCAGAGCCTTGATAATCCTGATCAAGTCGGTGATGGTTCGCTCCACCGCATCAAAGACGCCGCCTTCGGTGGCGCGTTCTTCGCCGGTCCGGTCAATCAAGTCGTGGTAGAGGTACAGCACCTGGCTGGCTTTCAGCGTCTCACGCCGCTGGCTAGGGCTCTGCTCCAAGAAGGCCTCGCACCTAAGCGCCGCCCCGCCACATTGGTCCAGGAGCTTACCCCGATTGGCCGTGCCGTTGGAAGGTTTGCCGTCAACCGCCACATGGGCGCTTTTGTCTTCCGCAAACGCCAAGGTTTCGTGTGGCAGCAGGGCCGCCATACCCAGCTGCGTGTAGGAAGGCAAAGTGCTCAGCACGGAGTCCAAGTTGCCCTCGAATTTGTCCTCACGGCGAATGCGGCGGCATAGTTCCTCAGCCACCTCGTAGCGCAGCCCGTCAGAAATCAGCACCACAATCCGGTTGCCCTTAGACAGGTAGGGGCCTTGGACGTGCTTGGCAAAGAACTGCCGTTGCGGCGTGACGCCCTCGACGCGCCACTGCTCCAAGGTGTCGACCTGGCGCTGCCACTCATCGCCCAAGGGCCTGAGGAATCTGGTCGTGTAGAAACCCTCGACCTTTGCACGCAAGGCGGCCAAAGTGGGGTCGCTATCAATCTGGTCACAGTGCCAGGTGAAATGGCGGTAGGCCTGGTCAATGGCAAAAAAGGCCTCAGTGTATTGGTGGAAACCTTCGGTCGGGCTGGCCATCGATAGGTCAGCCAGGTCAATTCGCGTCAGGCAGGTTGAGGCCGCCGTCAGGGCCAGGTAGTGGTGTTCGAAAACCGAGCCCCAGGTACCGGCCAGGCGGCTGCGTGCCATGTCCTTCACGTCCTGATCGAGCAAGGTGCGC
The DNA here is from genome assembly GCA_009784895.1 of Micrococcales bacterium. Lineage (NCBI taxonomy): Bacteria > Bacillati > Actinomycetota > Actinomycetes > Micrococcales > Micrococcales bacterium. The sequence goes on from WQXJ01000008.1 coordinate 38,762, forward strand.
TGCTCCACTCCAGCGGCCAGCCGAGTGGTTATCTCTTGGTCGGCTTCACGGAAGACAAACCGCTCCATCAGCTCCGGCAGGTCAAGGTCAGCCAGCTGTTCGCTGATCCGCAGGCTGACCGCGGACATCTCGGCCAAGGTCAAATAGGCCTGCGTGAAACGCAGGTCATTGCTCCAAGTACTGAAATCGCGCTGGATGTTGCGGTACTGGTTCGGCACGTCTGAGGCAAAGCCCTGCCAGGCCAGACCGAAGACCCACAGCATGAAGTCTTCGACCGATGGCGCATCGCTGGAGTAGCCGTAGATTTCTTTGGTACCGGCCCAGTGGTAGCCGTCCAGCCCAAGCTTGGTGATCTCGTTAATCCAGGTTGACCGGCCCGCCGCGTGTTCTTGCAGCAGATGGCGCCAGATCATGTCGAGCGAATGATCCTCGCAGCCGATGACGGTGGCCACCATTTTGGCGGTAGCGACCTTGGCACTATCTTCAGCCGAGACTCGCTGACCCAGCTTGGTGTTGCGCTTGTCGGAGTTGAAAAACGCCGGGTAGTGTTCGACCAACTCCGCCGGCACCCCAAGATCTTGGGAGAGCAGGGCTTCCCTGTCAGCTGTGAACAAACCGTAGGTCAATTCCAGGTCCAGCAGCCAGTTGTCCAGGTTGGTCGCAGGTGGTGGACCGGCTCGATAGATCAGGAACTTGGCGGCGGGTTCTTCCGAAAGCACCTGGACCTTTATGGCGAATTCGTCTGAGTCGACCCGCAGGACCGTCACGCCAGGCAGGTCAAACTGATCGAGTTGGCTTTTGAATTCGCCCTCTGGATCAGACCAAATCACTAGGCGGGAGGTTGGGTCCGCCCCGGCGAACCGCTGTTGGAGCTGGGCCTGGATCGAAGCCAGTGCGATCATCAGACACCATCCTCCGGCCTGAGTGGATGCTTGGGCCAGGTCCAGCCCTCGACGTCGCGGCGATTCTTCTCGATGGCGGGGATGGCAGCCACGGCCCGGCCCAGGCGCAGGTAGTTCACCAGAACACCGTCGTCAAGATCGAGGCGGAGGTTGCGGGAGACCAACGGGTAGAGCACATCGCGTTCGTAGTCTTGGCATTCGGTTAGCATCAAGGCCAGGTCATTGGCCTTTTTCTGGTCGGCGGCCTGGCCGGACGATTTCAGGGCGTTAGCCTCGGCTTGCAGCTTGGTCTGGAACTCCCGCAGGTAGTCGTTCAGTAGGTGGCTGAGCGTTTCCGGGGTGTAGCGGTGCAGGTAAATCAAGGCGTTGAAGGCGCCCTTGCCGTCGCGGCGGGTAGAAAAGAGCCAATAGATGGGCCGGCCTTTGTAGCGTTTGATGTGGTCGGCGTAAAAGTCTCTCAGGAAATACTGCCGCATTTGTTTGCCCAAGGTCTGGTCGATGTAGGCCAAGTTGTCGTCAAAGTGGTCTTGACCGAAAGCAACCCGCAGGAACTGGCGGCAACGGGCCACCACACCACCTTCAAACCAGGTCTCACCAGTGAAAGGAATGACGTTGTGAGCATTGGGTCTGAATCGGGGCTCTGGCACCTTGGCCAGGTAGTCGCCGAGTGACTCACCCTGGCTGGCCAGGATTAGGCCGGGTTGGTCCAACGAGTAGCGGCCAAAGATGCAGCCCACGGTGTAGCTCAGCAGCTCCTTGACCGATTCTTCGGCAAACAGGGTTTTGCGCTCGTCCTCATTCTTGCCCGGCCAGCGGAAGGCAGTGTTGCGGGTCAGCGAGACCCGTTCCAACGGCACTTCACAAGGAACCTCGTCTGCCAGGTCGTAGAGCTCGGCGACGGCCCGGTTGTTGGCCTCTTCCAGAGCCTGCTGCTGCGCAGAACGCTCGTCCCACACGGAACGATGCTCCTCTATGGCCTGCTCCATCGGGTGGTCGTTGCGCTGGGTGAGCAACGGATTGGCGCCGAAGTCCCACGAAGTCTCAAAGTCGTCCCAGTCACGCTTGGCCTCTGCCACCAGCGCCTCAATTGCCGCACCTCCTTCAAAGGATCTACATGGCACTGGCATCTTGGCAACGTATCCAGTGGGGAGGTGCAGGGTCGGAGCAATCGCCTGGAGAAGAGCTGCCGCCACAGCCGAGTTTAGAAGCGCCAAGAGCTTTGGATCGTCCTGGCCCGAAGAAAACAGCGACATGCCCACTACGTCGTGGATAAACCCTGGCGGAAAGCGACGGAACGCGGGGGCGCCGGACGTGACATCGGACCATGCCACCGAGGGCATGAAATAGGTGTCCGGATTCCGAAGCACCGAACGCGGGCGAAATCCCGTGAGTTCAGCTCCGTCGTTTTCCCAATTGACCACTTCTTGCTGGTTCCCATGCCAGCGACGGAATTCGCCTCCCTTGTTGTACGGGAACCAGCGCCGGCCGGTAGCCCTAGCTGCGGGCCGGTTGCGGCAGCCAATCGCCGTGTTGTCTTTGTCAATCTCCCACCACTGGCGCACAAAGCGCATTACGTCCCCTGTGGACAATCCTTGACACGGCTTGGCCACCTGGGCAATGGGCTGCCCCCGAGTGAAGGCTCGGCGCATCTTCTCCGAAAGCCAGTAGACGATGGGCGTGCCCGGGATGTGCCTGAAAGACTTCTGGTCCACCGCAAAACTGTTGTAGGCCCTGTCAAGGAAAAGCGCTTCGATCTTGTCAACTGACCTGACTTCAACGTGTTGCTCGAACAGCCTGCGGTAGACACCCTTTCGCCCGCTGGATCGCGCCTTTTGAACGATGAAGGCGACGGACCCGAAGTCGGATCCAAAGACCCCGCGCCCAAGGTGCGCCATCAAACAAAGGAAGTCTTCGCTGACCAGCCATTCCCGCAGGGTCTCAAATGATTTCAAAAACATCCACGAAGGCAGGTTGATGATCGCCCAAGTGCCCTGGTTGTGTGCCATTTCGTCGGCCCGGAGCATGAAAGCAGTCATCAGATCAGACCTGCCGCTCGGGTATTCGTCTCTCAGCCAGGTGGCGAGTGGGGTCGACATGTTGCGGGAGCCCATGTATGGCGGGTTGGTCACCACAACGGAGTACTGCCTGGCCAGGAATTCGGCCTGGTTCACCACCTGTTCCAGGCGTCCATCCAGGTCAACTTGATCAAAGGTCGGCGACTCGTGTTGGTCCCACCGCTCAGCCAGCCTGGCCTGGCTGTCCCCGCTGACGCCGTCAAACGGGGACAGGCCCCGCTGAGCCAACTGAGACTTGGCCAAGGCCAACCGGTCCGGATTGACCCGCAGCAGCGAGCCGAAGGTGTTGGCATGTTCGAAGGCGTTCCAGAATGCGGCCTGAGCGCCCGCATCCGCCTCGGGGTCGATCAGGCCATCGAGCTCGTCCGGTTTGACCTTGACCGGCTCGAGCACACAAACGCTGGGCCTGACGCCGGTGGTAAAGAAACGACGCTGCTTGGCCCTGGCCTTCATGCAGAGGGCAAAGGCCGCCAGCGCCCCGGCCCGCTCGTCAATCTCCAGACCAAAGAGGTTGTGGGTCAGGATCAACCCGGGGATCTTTGACGGGGCGTAGCCCTGCTCGGCGTAGATGGCATAGAGCAGGTCAAAGGCGTAGGTCAGCATGTGTCCCGAGCCGCAAGCCGGGTCGCATACAGTCAGTTCCTGTGGTGAGTCGATGTGGAGAAACTCGCCTAGGTCACCTTCCGGCGCTATGAGGTGCTCCATCTGCTGGGCCAGCTGGGATTCGGGGTGGTTCAGCAGCCACAACCGGCCCACTGAGTTCTGTACCAAGTAGCGGACAATCCAATCCGGTGTGAACAGCTGTGTGGCCGGCGGGATCTCATTGGGACCGGCTTTGAGGCCTTTCTTGAAACCGGCCATGACCTGGTTTTTGCGCTCTGCGATGTAGTACTGGTAAAGCCAGCCAATAACCTCGACATCCTGGCAGTCTTCTGGTGCCAGGCACTGCACAGCCTGATCCAAGACTGAGCCTTCTACCAGCAGGTTGGCCGGCATTAGCAGGCTGGTGTAGTTGCCCTCCGGCTGGAACATAAGGGGCATGGACTTGGACCAGTAGGCGCAGTGGGCAGCCAACACCAGGCCGTAGGCCTCCCCTTGGGGATCACTCGAGGGCACAGAGCCATTCAGCAGCCCGGTGATACGCTGGCGGGTCTCAGCCTTGCAGTAGACCTCGGGGTCGAAGTCACCGCGCTTGACCACCGCCAGTGATGCTGGCTGGCCGGCAGGAAAACCCTCCGGCGGCGAAACCACCGGGGTGTTGGTGTAGCGGTTAGCGTCCATGAAACGCAGAGCCACGATCCGGTTGAACCAGACATAGGCCTGTTGTTCGGTGACATACTGGCGACCGGCTTTCCCACCGCCATGTGCCGCAATCACTTTCTCCAGGGCTCTTACCGCCTCAGACGCTTCGACCCTGGCGGTGGACGAGGCCGCCAAGACAATGCCCACCCGAGCCGCAACCTGCTGGACTAGCTCAGTGCGAGACGATGTGGCAAAGGCCTCAAGCTTGCGGCGGTCAATCACAAAGAAATCCTCTTGCCCTGGTCGATCGCCTGTTGCAAGGTGACACGCAATTCCTCAACGTAAGCGTCGACATCGGCCACGGTCTGCAACACCTTAGGCGCGGGAGCGGGCAAGGACCTGATCGACACAATGGGCGCAGCCCGGGGCGTTGGGCCTGCCTCTTTGGGCCCGGCCGGCTCCAGCAGTTCAAGTATTTCCAGGAAACCTTGTGCGGCAAACTCCTCTCGGAGCTGCTTGATCACAGGGATGCTGGTAGCCGCAGCCACCGCCGCAAGAACCCTCTCCTGGATCTGCTGGACTTGCCCCAGCACCTCAGGCGAAGCCTGCTCGAGCACATCGCCTTGGACCGTGACATCGATCCGGGCACTGATCTGTTCAAGCGCGGCCTCGCGTTCGGCGTTGACGATGGCGCCGGCGGCCACTTTGAAAGCAGCCGCCGCGTCTTTCAGCCGGTTGGCCCCGGTGCGGATCAAGTTCGGGTCGGCTAGTAAAGCCTCGACACGCTCGGCCTGACCGTCGGTTAGGTAGCGCCGGTTGTCCTGGTTGGCGGCCAGGAGGTGGCTGGCTTCATCGAAGACGTCCTTTTGCGACGAATTCAGGAACGAGCTGATTGGGTCGATGAAGTCCTGCTTGGCCTCAAGCAACTGGTCGATGTAATCGGTGAACTGGTCCAAGTACCAGCTGGTGGGTCGGTTGACCACCTGGGTCAACCGGGAGATGGGCTGATCAAGGCCGTTAATGAACGGGTAGCTGCCGTGAGCGGACCGGAGAGCCTCAAGGCGGCGCAGCTCGTCCTCCAGGCGCAGCTTCACCTGGGCGGCCAAGTCTCTGGGGTCAACCGTGGCGATATTCTCCGCAGAGAACTCTTGAACAAATGTGCGGACTTGGTTGACCTTGGCCTGGTCGAACTGGCGCTGCTCGGTGACCTCGACATTGGGATGATTGGCGGTGTTGCGCAGCACCTCGGCAACTTGCGTGCGGGCCAACTCCGAGCCGTCCAGGTGTAGGGTCACCTGGTCGGTGGCAAACAGCTTGGCAATGACGCAAAGAATGGCCCCGGGCGGCCAGCCGTAGGGGCGGTCCTCAAACTGTTCCATGATCTTCTTTACCGTGACCATGGCGCCCTGGGCGCGCTGCTGGTTGATGTAGGACGCCAGCTCGGCGGCTGGCGGCTGGAGCTTGTCAAAGTCGCCGGCCAGCAACACAGGGTCGTTGGCCAGCACCTTGGCGATATCCGGTTCGGAATAGGCCACTCCGCCCAGGTCAGGCAGCCGGGTGTAGAAAGTGGCCACCAGCTGGCCAACGCCCTCGTCTAGGCGGGCCTCTGGTTCCGTGGCCGTGACGGCAACCTGGGCGCCGTTGATGACCATGGTCGAGTTGGCCAAGGCGCCCCGGATTCGTTTGACCAGTTCGTCACGACGCTGTCGGTTGAGTCGAGTTCTTGATTCGAGGATGTAGCGCCGGGTTTCGGTCAACCCAGAATGCATGGTCAGCTTGACGTACTTGTCAGTCTGGAGGTGGAGCTTCAGATCTCCGTAGAGCCTGGGGTCATGCGCCAGGACCACCCTTAGCTCAGGCCGGCCCATCGACTGGGCCTTGATGATGTCTTGGTCCTGCCCCAGCGCCGGGGAAATGTAGTGCACGGACAAAGTGTGTTGCCGGCCGTATGCAGAGTCATCAAGCTGGAGACCATATTTGAAGACCCGGCCGGTGGCGGCATGGGTCCATGAGTTGGTCTTGGCGACATCCTCGACAATCAGCTTGGCCAGCAGGCCAGAAATCTCGCCGGAATCCACGCCGGTGCCCTTGATCTCTTGCTCAATGTCCTGTTCTTCGTTGGTCAAATACTCATAGCTCGAACCACTTCGCTGAACGTAGGTTTCCCGCTCCAAAGTGTCCAGGGCCAAGCGGACCTCTTCACCCAGAACAGTCAGATCTTGGCCAAAGTGGTCAATCAGTAGGACCGCGAGGTTACGTGGCGTGGCCTTGAAACCCTCGACGTATTTGACCAAGAACAGGGCCATGAGCAGGCGGATGGCGGTCTCGCTGCCGGCCGGAAGGAGGTTTTGGGCGGTGGTGAGGTTGCGGGTGGCCGTGGACTTGACCGACTTGGCGATACCAGCAAACATGGCGTCGAGCGAAACCAGGGCGCCAACTGGCCGGGTGGTCATCTGCTTGCCGACCTCCTGAACCACCCCTAGCATTGACCGCTCACCAACGGAAGAATGCCGTCCTTCAAAGACGTTGTGGAGTGACAGCCCAATTAGGGCATCCTGGAAGAGCGCCAGCTGGTAAGGGACAAAGGGATAAAGGTCGGTGAAATCGTCCTGGTCTGAGTAGTTGCGATAGGACTTGGCCCCGTCAACGAAGTCGAAAAGGGTGCGGAAATTGGGCCGCTGTTGGTGGTACAACCCGGCAAAGCTGCCGGCCGCCGCGTCGGTCTTATCCAACAAACGCCGCTTGATGACCTCCTCAAGGTCGCGGCTAGTTAGTCTCATTGGAGCGACGAAACGAGCCTGGATTTTGGAGAAGTCATTGGCCTGTGTCTTGGTCCGGTCGCCAATCACCCCCTCAATGTCTTCCTGACTGGTGACAAAGACCCAGGCCCGGCCGTGGCAGCGCGTGGCCAGCGACTCAACAATCGTTTGGAGGTTCAGCATCAGCTTGGTGTTGGTGCCAATGAACTGACCCACTTCATCGGCCATGAACAACAGACGGTGGTCGGGTGACTGGCCGTCCAACCAGTCCTTGACCTCATCCGCGAACTCTTCAATCGAGAGGGTGTACTTGTCCTCGTAGCGACCTAGGATGCTGTCACTTGGTGGCTCGCCGGTGACCATGGACCAGGCCTGAGTGACGGCGTGCTCTTGGAGAATGCCCTCTTCGCGACCCTGAGCCCAAGGAACACCGGCGATCTGCTCGAAGGCTTGGCGGAACTGGTCCAGCAAACCCCGCCGGTCCAAGTCTCGTTCAAACCGGGCGACCGAGGGGTCATTGCCGTAGTATCCCCTGACCTCGTTGAACACCTTGAGGAAGACCTGAAGCAAGGCATCTGTCTGGCTCTTGTCGATGAGCGGTGCTTTTTGGTCGATGTTGAACAACAAGGTGGTGGCTGGGATCGAGGCCGCCTTGCCCAGCGCGGCCGTCAGCATTGAATCGCCAATGGCCTTGCCGGCGAAGGTTACCACCACGTCTTGGCGCGTGATGGACTGGCCCGCCACGTCCCCCAGCAGGTGCGCCAGCATTTTCAACAGGTGGGACTTGCCTGAGCCAAAGAAGCCCGAGATCCATACCCCGTTGCCACCGCTGCCGGAACTGTTGTAGCTGTCGAGCAAATCAAGCAGCGCCGAGGCGGTTTCCCCAGTCAGGACGTATTCGTCAATTTCTGTGGCCAGGTTGGCGGCATCGTCCGCCTTGATGACTCCCTCGATGGGCCGGTTGATGTCCTTCGCGAAGATGTCGGCAATCAGGGGGGCGGGGTTCATGACGGCTCCTGTTCCAGGATGTTCTTAGCTCGGTAGTACTGATCATCGGTGAGCTGATCAAACAGCACCAAAGTCGAACCAAGGGCGGCAGATTGGCGATACTCGCCGGGAAAGAGCATCAGCATGGGCCGCCCGGAAACGGCCGCGTGCAGATTGTTCAACAAACTGTGTGAGCGAATGAAAGGGAAGACTTGGCCAACCCCGACTACCAACAGAACGTCGTAGCTGGGCGTTTGGGCCAACCTCTCTTTGATGGCAGGTACCAAGTGTGTCTCTGGGTCCAGGAGCTTTTGGAGGTCGCGGCGGAAGGCCTCCCTTGACCGCTTGGGCTCAACCTCAATTAGCCGGCGCAGCACCTTGCGCTGCTCCAACAACTCGACCGTCAGTGCAAATAGATCGATTTGTGGGACGTCCAGGCCATGTTTGGTTTCGAGCTGGTTGCGGATCCTCTTGGCGGCCGCCTGGGCTGTTAGCTCCTGGTTGGCAGGGTAGGCCCATATGTAAAATGGCACCTCGTTGCCGAGTCCCTGCATCTTGAGGAACCGCTCGGAGCCGAGCACCTTCAGGATGTTCTGCTCCTCGCGGCCAAGGTCACGGGCTGTTTCGCCTGTCAAAGTGCGCCTCCTGCTGGGAAGTAGCGGATGTCGCTGGGCGCACGCTGGTCCAGCAGTGCGGCAATCTGAGGTGACAGAAGCGGCTCGACGATACTGCCCGTCTCTGTGAGGAAACCGGCCTGGCGCAAAGCCAGGAACAGGTTCCGGCGGAGCTTATCTCTGGTTGAGTCTTTGAGCTGTTCGAGCTGGGCGTGCCACAAAGCCTGGCTGATGCAGAACCGGTCGAAGTCCTCATATGCCAACGACAAGTCACCAAGTAGATACTTGTCCCGGAGCACGGACTGTGCGAATTGGCCCACCAGCTGATAGCGACGGCAAACGGCCACCCACATTATGTGGTTGCGGTCAGTGCCCGGCGCCTGGGCTAGACAGCGCAACTCGTCACGGGACAACTCGCTTAGCCGCTGCACAACCTCACGACTGACGCGAAGAGCGGTGGTCCGGAGACGAGTGCCTAGCAGGTTGCGTTCCATCAACTCGGTCCGCGCCAATTCCCAGTCGCCCGATTCGAGGAACAACGGCGCGGCCACTGCGGCTTCTTGGGAGAGAAGACCGCCAACGGTAAATGAGAGGCGGTAGGGATCACTGGTTGCCATCACCGCCTCCTTCCCCAGCGTCTGCCGAATAGAGCAGCCTACAAGCCGGCACCGACATGCCCGGCCCGCCACCAGCCTCACTCATCCGGCTGACCTGGCGTCAAGCGTAGTAGGCTCCCTCGCCACTTGGGTTACCGCGCATCAACCGTTGTGGCTCATTGGCCGCCGGCGCAGGCGGAACCGCCCGCTATGATCAACCAACGGCACCCAAACACCGGCAAGCCTTGCACAAAGACGGCGGCGACGAATCCACGCCGCCTCTGAGGAGACAGCCCCATGAATGCCACCACTTGGTCCACCTCTGACCCAGGGCTCTGGCTTGGCGGGCTTAGCCTAGTTGCGGCCGTCGTGTTTGGCACCATCACCTGGCGCCGATCACGGATTAGACGCCTTCAGGTCGATGGAAGTTTCACGAGCTTGCTGCCGCCTGCAGTCCCGGTTCCGAGCGAGCTAGAGATCAGGGTTGGAGGAAGAGCTTTAGATGCACCCGGGGTGGAGACGATCATTCTTAGGAATCTTGGGCCCAGAGACATTACCCCAGACCAGTTCGACGACCGCCGCCCAATGCGGATCGACGTCGGCTGCGAAATTGCGAGCGTTCTTCGTTTTGAAGGCCTTTGCCAACCGGTAATCGACGTGACAGTTGTTGAGATACCCCCCTGCCGCCTGCGAGAGGGGCAGTCTGCGACACTGACGCTCCTAGTCGATGGGTATCCACGAGAACGACTCGATGTGGCCGATTATCCATCCGACACGAGACTCTCATTCGGAGCGTCACAGGGCAAATGGAGAAGACTTTTGCTCCCGTCTGTCGGCACAATGGGACTGCTCTACCTCATTGCAGGCGTGGCCGCGTTGGGAGGCAGCGGACCAGGGCTGTCGGATGGAAACACTCCCGGAGCATATTTGGCAGGCTCTTTGATCACGGGCGGCCTCATCCTCGTTGCAGCGGTCGCAACCTTCACTCTGCTGATTCACAGAAAGGGCAGGCAACGGTCCACCCGGGAGGCGGAAAACTCTGACTAGTGGCCAACTAGGTAGGTTGTCCAGGGCCAACCGGCCTGGCTGGTAGGCTTGGCGGTTGGCGCGCGCCCGGTTGGTGTGCGCGGCAGTGAACCCATGAGCTAACAGGGAAGACAAAGCAACCAGTGGCAAACATTAAGTCGCAGATGAAGCGCATCCGCACCAATGAGAAGCGGCGGCTGCGTAACAAGGCCGTCAAGTCGGAGCTGAAGACCTACGTCCGGCGCACCCGCGAAGCGATTGACGAAGGCGATAAGCCAGCCGCCACCAGCGCTCTGCGCGTGGCCGCTCGCAAGCTAGACAAGGCCGTCTCCAAAGGCGTGATCCACAAGAACCAGGCGGCCAACCGCAAATCAGCGCTGGCCAAGCAGGTAGCAGCTTTGTAGTAGGCGCCTACTACAAACCCAACGCACAGCGCTTTCTTACCGCGTCCTCTCCGGGGAGCAGAGCTGCATCGCGTGCGACGCGGTGTGGCCGTTACCCTGCGCCACCTACGAACCGGACCGGCTGAGCTGCGCCACCTTCAGAATCGCTCTTTCGGCGGCATAGGCGCGGGCTACCTTGCCCGGGGCTCCACCCAAACCCTTGATTTCGGCATCGGCCCTCGCTACCGCCCTAATGGCCTGCCCCAAAGTGGCGCCGTTCCAGCGGTGGAGCTCACGCTGGGCCTTCTGAACCTGCCAGGGCGCCACCTTGAGGTCCTTGGTTGGATTCAAACCGGCCCGCCTGGCGCCACCGACCCGGGCCAGCGTGCGCAGCTTCGCCGCCAGGGCCGCCACCAGCGGTAACGGATCAACCCCGGAGGACATGGCGTGGCGGGCCAAGGCGATGGCTTTGGCCGCATCACCTTGGATGGCCGAATCGGCTACGGCAAAGCCGGTGGCTTCGACCCGCCCGCCGTAATAGCGATCCACGGTGGCCTTGGTGATGGGGCCATCGGTGTCGCTGATCAGCTGCTGGCAGGCCGAAGCGAGCTCCCTTAGGTCGGCCCCGACGGCTTCGACCAGAGCCTGAATGGCGGCGGGCTCGGCTGGGCGCTGGGCGGCATCGAACTCACCTTGGGCGAAGCGGGATTTTTCGGAGTCGTACTTGATTTCGAGGCAGGCCACTTCGCTGGCGCCGGCTTGGCGCAGGGCGTCGAGCAGCTTTTTGCCCCGTTGGCCGCCTTGATGGCGCCAGATGACGGTGGCCAGGTCGTTCGGAGCGGTCAGATAGGCCAGCGAATCGTTCAAAAAGGCTTCCGAAAGCTGGCCCACGTTTTGGGCCACCACCACACTCGATTCGGCGAAAAGCGACCCGCCGGCCGCGGTTTGAACCAGCGGACCGGCCGGATCGGAGGCATCGAGATAGCTCAACTCGACCTCGGGGTCGTCTTGCCGCGCCAGAGCCACTATCCGCTGCACAGCCCGCTCACCCAGCAACTCTTCTGGCCCAGTGATCAGCACAAATGGAGCCGGTTTGGCTTGATCGTGGCTGATAACCGGGTTGCGGGGTGACGACATGCAACTAGCCTAGACGGGTGCTACCGGTAGTGCTGGCCGGCCTGGGGACCGGTCTGTCGTTGATCGTGGTGATTGGCGCCCAAAACGCCTTTGTGCTGCGCCAAGGGCTGCGCCGCGAGCATGTTTTCTGGGTGGTGGTGGCCTGCGCCGCCTCGGACATGATCCTGATGGCGCTTGGTACCGGTGGCTTGGAGCAGGTCAGCCGGCTGGCGTACTGGTTGCTGCCAGTCCTGCGCTGGGCCGGCGTCGGATTCCTGATCGTCTACGGTGTCCTGACCTTGCGCCGGGCTTTCAAATCTGAGTCGATGAGCGCTACCGGCGAAGGAAGGCCAGTCAGCCTGGGCCGCTGCCTGGCCACCTGCCTGGCATTGACCTACCTCAACCCCCATGTCTATATCGACACGGTGCTGTTGATCGGTTCGGTGGCGAACTCTCACCGACCCCTCCAATGGTCCTTCGCCGCCGGCGCCATGGCCGGAAGCTGGATCTGGTTCACTGCGCTTGGCTTTGGCGCCCGTTGGCTGCGCCCAGTTTTCGCCTCACCCGTAGCCTGGCGCGTTTTGGACATTGTCATCACCGCCATCATGTGGACCCTGGCTGTCTCGCTCATCCTGGGCTGACTTGGCCCTCGCCGGCCACCTGAGACTAGGGGCATGGTCGCCACTTCAAAAGGGCCGGCGGCGGCGTGCGGCCTCTACCAGGCGGTCGATTTCGCCGATCCCATTGAGCAGCTGCTTGTCGGAAAAGGCCCGGGTTATCTGGGCCGAGAGGCGGTCGAGAGCCGCCCGCATGGAGAAGATCCGCTCGAACAGGCCAAAGTCGATCACCGCGGCGACCGGTGTGCCGTGGCGGGTCACAATGACGGCGTGGTCTCTCTTCTCGGCGTGGGCGATGGTGTCGCCAAAGTTGGATCTGAACTGCGAGGCGGAGACCGCCTTGTAGACACCGGTCTGGTCGGTCATACCAGCAGTATCGACACCGCGGCGGCGGCGCGGTGCCTTGTGGCCAAGAATCCCACTATTCGGGCCCCCGGCGGTCGAATCAATCACTGGCTCCTCCAGGGGCGCATTTGTCCCCGGTGTAGACCACGGCATTGCCCCTCTTCGACACCGTGACCAGGCCACATTGGTCAGTCCGGGCGACCTCGGCCTGGCCGTAAAGCTTCAGGGCGGCCTCGGTGGGGTGGCCATACGCATTGGGGCCAACCGAAAAGACGGCCAAAGCCGGAGCCAGGGCCCGGCCCAGCGGCTCGGATTGGCGGGCCGAGCCGTGGTGGGCCACCACCACGATCCCGCCGGCGGCATCACCGGCAGCCCTCAGGTCACTGGTCGAGGACAGCAGGGCCTGTTGACCGTCGGACTCGAGATCCCCCAACAGCCAAACGGCCAGGCCGTCGACCCGGGCGAAGATACTGAGGCCAGCGTCATTCGACAGGGAGTCTTCGCCTGCGCCGGTTTTCGTCGGGTTTGACGCCTCCGCCCCGGCGGCGGCATTTCCAGCCGGCACCGAAGGGCAAAGCCGGTCCCATCTGGAAGGGATCAACCAAAGGTCAACCGGCCCAGCCCGGGCCGCTCGGGGGCCAGCCACTGAATCGATTGTGATTTCCTGCGCATTTTCGTGCCTGGCTTGGGCGCTGATTTGGCTGGCTGCGTCCGGCCCACCGCATGGCAGCCCATGAACCAAGGTCAGCCAGTTGCGTCCCCGGACCGCACCTTCTAGGCCGGCCATATGGTCGGCGTGAAAATGAGTCAAGACCACCGCCTCAAGGCGCATCACTTTGAGGCGGGACAAACACCGGTCGACCGCTTCTGGTTCAGGCCCGGCGTCGACAAGCACGGCCGCACCGCCGCCAGCATTCAGGACAACAGCCGTGCCTTGGCCAACGTCGCAAACCGCCACCAGCCAATCAACCGGGGGACCTGGCTCCCACAACCGTCTCAGCTGCTGGCGGCCCGGACCAGCCACCAGCACCACCGCAACCAAGGCCGCAGCCAAGGCCCCCCGGCCGCGAATAGACCACCGCTGCGCCCACCAGGCCAATCCGGCCACCGCCAGTACCACCCCAAGTAACCCCAGCCCTCCGGCCGGGCCGCTGGGCCAGGCGATGGTCGCCATCGGCCAAGTGGCACACCAGCGGGCTACCGTGGCGATCCACCAGGCCGCTAGGCCAGCCGGCCACAGGCCCAGAGCTGCCAACTCCGACGAAAAAGGCCAAACCAGGCAGGTCCACAAGCCGCCCATGGTGGCCACTGGCAAAGCCGGCACAGCCAGCACGTTTGCTACCACCGAAACCAGCGAGGCCTGTCCGGCGAAGATCACGATGATGGGCGCACAGGCCAGTTGGGCCGAGGTCGGCAGTGCCACGGCCTGGGCCAGCCGTTTCGGCATGACCCTCTCCAGTCGAGAGCCCATCCAAGGCGCCAGCAGGATTAGCGAACCGGTGGCCGAGGCTGACATCATCAGCCCATAGGACCGGGCCATATATGGGTCAATCACCACTAGCACCATCACCGCAGCACAAAGCGCTCCCAGGGCGATCCGCCGCCGGCCCATGGCTAGGGCCATCAAGCTGACCCCGGCCATCAACCCGGCTCGCAACACCGACGGCTGCCCGCCGCATAGGGCCGCGAAGCCAGCCAGGATCGCCCCGGCCAGACCCGCCACCGCCGCGCGGGGCAGGCGCAACAACGTCAACAGGCCAAGTACTGCGCTTAGGACAATGGCCATATGCTCGCCCGAGACCGCCGTGATGTGGCTGGTCGACGTGTCCTTCATGGCCTGATCCAAGGCCGCGGGCAAACCGGAACGGTCGCCCACTGTGATTCCAGGCAACAACCCGGCAGCCTCGGCGGGCAGAGGCTCGACCGCCTGGCGCAGCCCGGCCCGCAGGTCGAAGACAACTCGGCGCCATCCCTCAGGCAACACCACCTCCACCACCTGGGCGCTTAGTAGCACCACGCGGGCAGCCTCGGCGCGGCCAGTCAACTCCGCTTTAGCCCTCAGTTTGACCTGGTGACCGGCGGTGATTCGCCCATCTGGACCATCCGGCCAGGTCCAGGCCAGGGTCCGCACACCGCCGGCCTGACCCTCGATGATCAGCCGGTCTGGACCGCCTAGCTGCGAGGTGACCGTCTTGGGCATGGCGTCGACTCTGAGCCAGACTGTCACCAATTCGCCCTGGCTGGCCGCCTTGACCAGGTCGGCTCGCTGGTCCATCAGACCCTGCAACCCGATCGAGACAGCCACCGCCCCGCTGGCCACCGCCGCCAAGGTGATGGTGGCGGCCAGGCCGGGCCGCCCACCCCGCCGCCGCTCAACCACCAGGGCGACCAGTCCGCCTGTCGTTAGGCAGACCCCGCCCAGCAGTACCGGCAGCCGCGGCGGCAACACCCCGACAAAGGCGCTGAGCCAGGCGACCACTGCCGGCAGAACCAGCCGCAAGTCAAACTTGCGGCCGGTCCGGGCCACCTAGAACGCCACCAGGCCGTCAAGCGAAGCGGTCAATTTTGGCCCGATGCCGCTGACCTGCGCCAGGTCGCCCAGGCCACCAAACGGCCCATTGGTTTCCCGGAAGTCGACGATTCGTCCGGCCAGAACCGGTCCAATGCCGGGCAGGGCGGTCAACTCCTCTTGGCTGGCCAGATTGACGTTGACCAGGCCAGACCCGCTTTGGCCGTTGCCGACCGAGCTGCCACTATCACCCCCTATCACCGGTGGCGGCGTCTCGCCTGGCAGCGGGACATAGATCCGTTCGCCGTCGGCAACTACCGCCGCCAGGTTGAGCACTGTTAGGTCGGCTGCGGCCAGCGGCCCGCCGGCCTTGGCCAAGGCGTCTTGAACCCGAGCGCCGGCTGGCAATTCGACCACGCCTGGTTGGTTGACCGCGCCGGTGACATATGCCATGACCGGGCCGGGTTCAGCCTGGCTGGTTGCTGTCTCGTCTAGTGTCGGGCTGGCCTGACCTGATATTTCAATGCCCGATGCCGGCCCGTCAGTTCCCGTCCCGCCTCCAGCCAGTTGCCAGGTACCGACCCCAACCACTAGGGCTACCACAGCCAAGGCCGCGCCCAAACCGGCCGCCGGATGCATGGCCAGGGCCTGGCGGGCCCGGCCTACCGCACCACTGGACCTGGCCTTGGGTTGCAGAGCCGGATCTGCCGCCTCGGCCAGAGATGCCCGCAGCCGCAGCCGTGCCATGACGTCGTCGGCCTCACTCATGGCCGCACCGTATCTAGGCCCGGCTAACCTTGCACCCCGGCCTGTGGACGATGGGAAAACACTGGTGGCCTAGGCCCGCCTAATTCGGCCCTCGCACCGCGAATTGGGTCTGGCCAAAACTGGGACGGGCCGCCCCGGGCCGCCCCGGCCCCTTATGCCAAAGCTCAACCTCGCGGGGAAAGTGGGTTTCACCTGCACTTCTGCCGCGAGATCGAGGTTTGGCACACTCTGGTTCATGCCAAGGCTCAACCTCGCGGGGAAAGTGGGTTCCACCTGTGCTTCTGCCGCGAGATCGAGGTTTGGCACACTCTGGTTCATGCCAAGGCTCAACCTCGCGGGCGCAAGGTGCGCGCTGGTGAACCGAGGGGCGGCGCAGTGTTGTGGTCGGGGTTTGGCTCCGGGCATTTGACCCGAGAAACGCCGGGGCGTTTCCCGGGTCAAGGCGCGTGACCACGATGCTGTGCCGCCCCGGCCTTTCCAGCCAAGGCTTGATCTCGCGGGTATTGAGTTGGGGCGGGTCTAGGCGACGACTAGGTTGACCAGGCCGGGCGGACGGACAATCACCCGCCGGATGTCCCGGCCCGCGACTAGGCGCTGGACCTCGCCGTCGGCCAGGACAATGGCCTGAAGATCGGAGGCCGAAATCTGCGGCGAGACCTCCA